>CBDUEX010000226.1:0-4041 GCA_965366305.1 uncultured Bacteroidia bacterium
AACTCTCCGATTGTTTTATACAAGATGAAAATGATTAGTGGATGATAAACATAAATTCCGTAAGATATTTTTCCCAAAAAGTTGAATACTTTAGTGTCGAGGTCAACGATAAAATGTTTTCGCTCTATCTGGCTAATTATAATACCAGCTGTTACTATACTTATTATTTCATGATCAATTAGTGCTGATGATATTTGAAATAAATTAAAAGCAGATAGCACCAAGATGATCCAGCAAAAAATAGAAAAATAGATGTTATTTAAAATTCCAATTATTGATGATTTCTGATAATATAACAGCCCCACTAATCCACCAAATACCATACAATAGAATCGATTGGTTGTGATAGCAATGAGTGGAATATCGATTCCTTTCGTAATACTTAGCATATAAAATAGAAATTTAAATGCTAAAAGAAAAACAATGAGTATTATCATGTTTCTCTTAAACTTATCTAATTTCACTTTGGCAATCCACGGCCAAAACAGATAGAACTGTTCCTCTACCGCTATAGACCATAAATGCCCCATGTGTGGTAAACCCTGACCAAGTATAAACGGCACGTTGGCCATTAGAAAGATATAAAAGATCAAGTTCTGACCGCTGTAAGAAACAGAGAACAAATAAAACACCACCAATGACAAGGCTATAAAGAAATAATACAATGGCCATATACGGAGTACTCTTCTCATGTAAAAATTCCTTACATTAATTTTATTTGAATCATTCTTCTCTTTTTCTTTTAGAAGAAGGTAGGTAATTAAAAAACCACTCAATGTAAAAAACATAGTAACCCCATATGACGCCATATTAAGTGATGTACCAAGACCATTTAGACCAAAATCACTCATACCTCCAAGTATATGTGAGATCAAGACAGCAACGGCTGCAATAGCACGAATTCCGTTAAGACCTCTGAAGTGAATTGTTTTACTCATGAATTGCTGTACAATTCCTCAATTTTCTTTGTATTTTCTATCGAATTGTAACCCATTAAAGTGATGGCTTTGGCAATCTTGTTATTCGCTATTTTTTTATATTTAATTGCCTGCAAGATTGCATCTATCCAATAATCTATATCAAAATTCGAATGAAAACTCACTAAGTCCAAGCCCATATCCACACTTTTCGGGAAGCCTTTATACAGCACACATGGTTTTCCTGCTGCTTGGGCTTCCACAGCCACCAATCCAAAACCCTCTTGTAATGCTGGTCCCACAAATACATCAAACGATTGCATCACCACTTCTACATCTTCCCGGCTGCCTAAAAACAAAATGCGGTCTTCTACCTTTAACTCTTGAGCTCTTTTTCTTATTTCGGCTGTGTAGTCTTGGTCGTCTTCCCTTCCGGCAATAACAAAACGTACATCATATCCTATATCAACTAGTTTTGGCAATAGTTCAATTACGAAGCCTATGTTCTTGTGTCTTACGATTCGTCCAACATTTCCTAATACAATAGTGTTTGGACCAATCCCATACGTTAACCGAAGAGCTGAAATCTGGTCTTCGCTTACACTATGAAACTTATTTACATCTACTGCATTGTTAATAATAGCTGAATGTTCAGGTGTTAGAAGTCTTTTATAAAAAAGACTTTCGTTTGCTTCTTGAGAACATCCCCAATAATCCGTAGCGTACTTTGCCATTAACCATTGTTGAAATTTTAATTCTAACTTACTTAGGAATACTTTTATTCTGGATCCTCTTATTTTTAAATCCGCATGAGAATGAACAATAATCTTTTTAGCTCCTGCTTTGGCAGCAGCCCATGCAATTATTCCAGACTTGGCGTTCATGTGAATATGAACTATTTCTGGCTTGCCTAATAGCATGTATTCATTTTTAAAGGCTTTTAAATAGTTCATCGGACCAATATCCCATTGTGCCCCTATGTATCGAATGCTTCCTCCTTTGCTTCTAATCTCACTATCAAAATCTCCTTCTACTTTACCCACTTTGGTATTGTAGTTGACCAAGAAATCAAAATTGATATTGGCCGAGATGTTACGATACATGTCCATGAGCATTACTTCTGCTCCACCCATATTCATGGTGCCTGTGATATGCAGGATCTTTTTAGTCAAGTATTATTACTTACGTTTAGATAAGACATTAGCTAAAGCCTCTTTTGAGTGACAAAGAAGGAATACATAATCATAAGTCCCAGTTACTGGATCTGTTACTGTAATTTCTTTCCAATTGCCTTCCCCTATCAGTCTATCTAGTTGCTTACCTAGGTCTAGTCTACCGTAATTTCTATAGTGGTCATGGTCTGCAGCATTAGGTTTCCCCCAGTCTAAAGTATCATCTCTTTCTGATGGGTAGGGTACTCCGAATTCTGCAAAACCATCTTTTTTAACTATACGGAGTAGTTCTTTTATAGCAGAATCATCATCTGGCACGTGCTCAATTACCTGGTTACACAGCACTATATCATACGCACCGTCTGGCTTATCTATGTTTTGTACATCTAGGCTTGTTTCATCATTGTACATAGTAATTTCAAACGACTTAAACCACTCCTTATTAGTTGCTGGATCTTGAGAGAACTGAAGTACTGATTTATTTTTCAGATAGTCCTTATCAAAGCTTTCCCAAAACACTCTAAGGCCTCTATGACGCTCTAGAGCCCAACAGGATAAGCACCAAGGTAGCTTTCCTGTCTGAAAACTCATTCTATCATTCGGCCCTTTCACAAACTTGTGTCCTCCGCATATGCTACAAGGGATCTCAGAATATTTTGCGGACATCTTGATTTTAAAGAGACGAACTCTCCATTTTATTGAGTTAATAATTCTATTAATCATATTTAGTATTGTTTAATTTTTAATTTATCTCCTATTATCTTATTGTATTCTGAAGGCACAAAATCTGGTAAGCCGCTTTTAGGATAAAAGGTAAGTTCACCAAATATTATTTTTTTGTTTACTTCATAGAGATCCACACGAACAAAAGGAAAATCCACTGCTAGCTTGCTAGCCATTGCAATCATTTCAGTTAAACAAACAGGCTTTGGTATGGTTACATTTGGCAACGGAATAAGGTCTTTACCAAATGGTAATATGTTCCATTCTAAATCATAGAAGTTTTGTGCATGCAATTTGGTATCACGACCTTTGTTCGCCTGAACAAATTTTACTTCTCCGTTGAAACAGAAGAACTTATAGTCCATTAATTGACCACTTTCATCCTGCAAATATTTTTCAACGATTAAACGAGCTGGCATATCTTTATACGGCCATTCTCTTCCTGGCCAAAAGATGTTATTTTGTAACCAACTCTTAAATATTTTCTTTCGAATGGGCCAATTCACCTTGCTTTTTGCGGTACATACAAAATTCCACCCGCTGCCATGTGCTGCTTTGATAACAAATTTGGAAGGGAGTTTAGATAATTGTAGGTCTTCCACCTTATCCACCACTTGGTAAACCTCGTTTAAAGTTGATTCAAAGCCTTTTTCTTTCACATATTCCCTAACTTCATACTTGTCTGAACAAATGGTTTGCAGTGGATTATGATAATTTAGTTTCAGCCATTGTTGCTTATCTCCCCAAGTAGTGGGATTATTTAAATTTGGCTTTATGCCGCAATAATTGAAATACAATTGATTGATTGCCTCTACATCACTTAGATTCTTTAAAGACTTAATGCCTTTTTTTCGATGGTTTTCCAACCACCAGTAATGCAGATACGGATTGGTATTTTTTAATCTTACGAGTACTTCTCTTAGCTTAGCTAACATTAGTTTACTATTGCTTTCAATCCTCTATAAACAGCTCGAGACGCTTCCCACGCTTTATATTTTATCGCACTTAAACCATTTCCTTGTTCGGCTTGATAAAATAATCGTGCTTGTTTTCGAAGCGGTTTTGTGCTGTTGATGTACTGATGATGGTCTTCCGTTAGTCGAGCAATAATTTCTTTTAAGGCTTGCGATTTAAATTCCTCTCGAACATTATCATACATCCCATGCAATAAGTTGAGCTGTTGTTGGTGAAATTCATCTTTGAATTGTTCCCAATTACCTGTTTTCTCA
>CBDUEX010000227.1:0-4029 GCA_965366305.1 uncultured Bacteroidia bacterium
AAGAAGTAACATCATTGTTTCATCCTTTAAAGAATTCATCACCACAGGTTATCCCAGGTGTGTATATTCTGCATATTGAAACCAGCGAGGGCAATCAATGCATTCTTAAAACTGTAATAGCAAACTAGTTTAAACTTAGCTACAATTAGAATGGAAGAATGTACGTTAGTTCTTCAAATTACCGAATGAAAAACTTGCTTCTAATTCCAATAATCTTTTGTATTACAATAATTGGATGTAACGAGAAAGGAGAAAGTTTTACCACTTCACCAATCATGCTAGAAAAAAGCATTCAAGTAGGAGAATCAAGCAGTGCAAATGATATTTTAATTGATCAAGATAAAATGTACGTGCTAGGTACTTCTAAAGATTCATTTGGACTGGACGCCATGCTCTTCTTAATCTTAGATGTAAATGGAAATGAACTAGCTCGCCATTTGTACTCCAAACCAAATGCTATGCAATTTGGAAAGAAACTAATTCAGCTGAAGGACGGAAACTTTTTACTAATGGGAAATACTGTAACATCTGACAATACAGACATATTATTACTTAAAATAAATCCAACTGGCATCGTGCATTGGGAAATGAGCTATGGAGGAAGTAAAAATGAAGATGCTTCAGATCTCGTTGAATTACAGAATAATCAAATTTGTGTTGTTGGAAATACAGAAAGCTATGGTGCAGGGTTTAGTGATATCTACACTTTATGGCTAGACCAAAATGGAAACATTGTTGAAGAGAAAACGTATGGTGATGTAGATTCAGATGGATCGGCAGAAGTGCTTGAACTCACCAGCAATGAAATAATGATTTATGGATACACCCTAAATTACGGTGCTGTAAGTAGAGATTTATACCTACTTCACCTCAATGCAACTGGAGATTCCGTTTGGAGTAAACAGTATGGTGGTTCCGAATATGAAGAAAGCCAAGAATTTGCACTAACCAGCACTGGCGAATATGTTTTGTGCGGACATTCTGCAAGCACAGACATTAACCACAACATGTACGGCACTAAAATCTCAAGTAACGGAGACGTGATTTGGGAACAAAATTTTGGTGGTACTCTGCACGACGGTGGCGAAGCATTATTAATAGACAAAGAAGGAAACTATGTATTTGTGGGCAGAAGCATGAGCTATGGAAATGGCAATGAAAATGCCTTTATGGTGATTTGCAATGAAGAGGGAGATATTCTAGCTGAAACAGTTTTTGGCGGGCTTAGTAATGTTAGAATTGATGCAATTGCAGAAAGTGACTTGTCCTATTTTCTAATTGGCCAAAAAACTGAAAACGATGTAAACCAATCGCATGTTCATCTGATAAAAATGATGAAATAATAAAGTGGTTAATTCTAATCAAAGATATTTATACACGAATTCTTAATCTCTATAGAATAGGCTGTCAGTTTGTATTTACTTTGCCGTTCAATTTTACACTAAGAACGTATAATTAAGAAATGGAAAAAGTAGAATGTTTAATCATAGGCTCGGGACCAGCAGGGTATACCGCAGCAATTTATGCAGCAAGAGCAGATATGAAACCAGTGGTATATGAAGGCTTACAGCCTGGTGGTCAATTAACCATTACCACAGATGTTGAAAATTACCCTGGATATCCAGATGGCATTATGGGACCGCAGATGATGGAACATTTCAAAAACCAAGCAGTGCGATTAGGTGCTGATGTACGATTTGGTATGGTTACTTCTGTTGACTTTGATAGAAACGGAGGAAATCATAAAGTAACTGTAGATGGCAAAACAGAAATTGAAGCAGAAACAGTGATTATAAGCACTGGAGCAAGTGCAAAATGGTTAGGAATACCTTCTGAGCAACGATTAAATGGAAGTGGTGTAAGTGCATGTGCCGTTTGTGACGGTTTCTTTTATAGAGGACAAGATGTTGCAATTGTTGGTGCAGGTGATACCGCTGCTGAGGAAGCAAGTTACTTAGCTAAAATTTGCAAGAAAGTCTATATGCTAGTTCGTAGAGACGAGATGAGAGCTTCCAAAGCAATGCAGCATCGAGTTGAAAATCTACCAAACGTAGAAATCTTATTCAATACAGAAACAGATGAAATTTTAGGAGAAACTGCAGTTGAAGGAGTTCGTGTGGTAAATAATAAAACTGGAGAGAAGAAAGAAATACCGGTTACTGGATTTTTTGTTGCCATTGGACATAAGCCTAATACCGACATCTTCAAAGATTTTCTAGAGATGGATGCTGCGGGTTATATTATAACCAAGCCAGATAGCACCAAAACTGACATTCCAGGTGTATTTGTGTCAGGTGATGCTCAAGACAAGATCTACAGACAAGCAGTTACTGCTGCAGGAAGTGGATGTATGGCAGCATTGGATGCAGAGCGATATTTGAGTGCTCGTGGCAGCAATTAATAATCTACCAACCGTTTGTTAATAAATACCCATTTAAGTCATAATAGGGTCAAACGACTGTCAGAAATAGGACTATTAACAGTCAGATTTTGACCAAGGTTAAATCTTAATTCATTTATTATCAGCTATTTATATTAAATGAAGACGTCAAATCGTGGATTAGTGTTAATAATTCAGGTATGGTTAGGGTTCTAACTGAATTACCTTTGTGGTATCAAAATTGCGAATTACATATCAGAAAAAACAACTTGATATAATCTATATCGCTAAAAAAAAATCAAAAAAACATATTCTTGTATGAAAAAATTTAAAACATCTTTAATTGTTGTATTGCTTTTTGTAATTGCTATTGTAGCAACCAGTTTTGTTTCTCATCAAAACCAATCGGAAATTGACCAGTTAAGAAAAACAGAAGAAGTTACCAAAGAATTGAACGTTGTTGCGAAGCCCGCAAAATCAAAATCAGTTTTTGAAGTAGCAGATTCTATTTGTCAAGAAGCAGGTGTTCCTTTTGAACTTGTTAAAGAAATTGGAAACAACGAAAGTGGATGGAGATACATTCAAAATACCAATGGAGGATCTGACCACGGAGACCTTCAAGTAATTGACCCAACCTTTTGGTACTGGTACGATAAGCTCGAATTAACAGGTGGAAAAACAAGAAGAAACTACCTTAAAGTTGGCATCTATTACCTTAAAAGTTTGCACAACAAATATGGAAGCTGGGAAAAATCTCGCTTTGCATATGGACGTGGATCTTGGAGAGATCAAAGCACTTGGACTGCCTTAGAAAAGAAGTTCATGGGTAAAATTGATTGGACCAAATACGACAAGTAATTAATCCAAAAAGTGATGTTTCACTTGGGAAATAAAAGTCTTTAAAGGAGTGGTTTTCACTCCTTTTTTTATGTTCTGATTTGCGATTTTAATGATAATCAACCAATGGTTTGATAATTCTTTATACGCTTTAAAAACATTCGATAAATCGTAAATATGCCCGGGTTCTGAACTAACTCCATTCATCTCAAATATTTTGATATTCCTTCCAGCAATTAAATCCGCATAGTGAGGCACTTTTAAATCATACCTGCCATAAAAAACACCGGCTACGTTGCTGCTCATCTCCGTAAATACTTCATTTAACTCTTCACCTAAGTGAGCATTGCCGTTTAGAAATTGCGTGCCTTTTGCATGATTACCTATATAATGAACCACATATTCTTCGTCAACTTCTGGCACATATACCATGCGAGTTGGATATTCATGCTTTAACATGGGCAAATACATCCTACCCCTTGGGTGTAACTTAATAAGCGACTCTACCGTTAACTTTCCATTTCCAACTACGGTTAAAAACTTCTTCTCTGTAATAGAAGTAACAAAGCCTGCTTCTGAATTGGGATAGCGACAATACAAAATGCCCAGCTCCAATGGAAACGTAACGAATTCTTGAACTAGAAAATCAGTTTCGTTCTCTGCATACTGCTTTAACGCTTGATAACTATCTATTCTTCGAACACCATATCCCCTCTCCCCTATATTGGGCTTGGCAATAACCGGAAAAGTAATTCCAGCTGATTCCATTTGGAGTAAAAAATTATCAGGCAAGCTGCCTGTAATATGGATGG
>CBDUEX010000228.1:0-4024 GCA_965366305.1 uncultured Bacteroidia bacterium
CTGAGGTTATCTTTTCAAGAACTGCATGGTTAATGGGAAGTGATATCAATATTAACACCTTTGGTTTCGCTCAAAATTTGGGAGGAAACGGTGTGTTAGGTGTTGGAGTTATGAGTTACGATATCGGAGATATACCAATAACCACTACTGCACAACCTGATGGTGGAATTGGTACATACAAGCCTAGATTTACAAATATTAATGTGGCTTACTCCAAACGATTTACGGAATCTATTTCAGGGGGTATTGGTTTAAAAGTATTCTCAGAATCTATTACAAATGCCAAAGCACAAGGCGTTGCTATTGATGCAGGTATCCAATATATTGCAACCTTAGACAAGGATCAAAAGATTAAAACTAACGATGTTAAGTTTGGTATTTCGTTAAAAAATATCGGTCCGGATGCAGAATATTCTGGAGATGGGCTTGCACTTAAATTACAAGATCCAGAAGACGATAATAAAGTATATACTGTTTCTAATAGAGCAGCTTCATTTAACTTACCTACGCTAATGAACATTAGTGCTTCTTATGATTTGAGATTAGATAAAACGGAAGAAACTTATTTTCATAGATTAACACCTGCAGTTACCTTTACTAATAATGCATTTTCTAGTAATCAGTTAACAACAGGATTGGAATATGGTTATAAAAAAATGTTTCAAATAAGAGCAGCTTATGCTTATGAAAAGGGCATTTTTGATTATGATACAAGAACCAATGCATTTACAGGAGTAATGGCAGGGTTTACGTTTGAAGTTCCTGTTAAAAAAGATTCAGAAACTACATTCGGTTTAGATTATTCATATAGACATTCTAATCCATTTGGAGGATCTCACACTTTTGGAGTGAGACTTAACCTAGGAGCAGAATAAATTCAATTTTATATCTTTGTATACGATGTTGTATTCTATAAACAGAATACAACATCGTTTTTTTATTTTTTTATGACAATAAGTTACGTAACACAAGAAGGGTTCGACGCATTAAGAGATGAGATAACTCATCTTGAAAAAGTAGAGCGAAAAAGGATTAGTGGGCAGATTGCGGATGCAAGAGATAAAGGGGATTTATCTGAGAATGCAGAATACGATGCAGCCAAAGAAGCTCAAGGACTTCTAGAATTACGTATATCTAAACTAAAAAATACGCTAGCAGTTTCACGTGTGGTAGATCCAAAGGATTTGGATATTAGCAAAGTGAACATCTTAAGTAAGGTTAAATTGTTAAACATGAAGTTTAATAAAGAGGTTACTTATACCATTGTTGCCGAGAGTGAAGCAAACTTAAAAGAGCTTAAAATATCAGTGGAATCTCCCATAGGAAAAGGATTGATGGGTAAGAAAATTGGCGAAACGGCACAAATTGAAGTACCTGCAGGCAAAATAGAATTTAAAATTTTGGATATTTCTATCTCGTGACCATTTTTGAGAAGATCGTTGCTGGAGAAATCCCTGCTTACAAAATAGCCGAGGACGATAATCATCTGGCTTTTTTAGATGTGTTTCCACTTAAGAAAGGTCATACCCTTGTTATTCCTAAGAAGGCTACAGACTATATCTACGATTTAGAAGACCAAGATCTATCAGAACTGCACTTATTCGCTAAGCGAGTTGCTAAGGCTATGGAAAAGGCTATTCCTGCTAAACGTATTGGTGTTGCAGTTATTGGTTTAGAAGTGCCACACGTTCACATTCATCTAATCCCAATTGAAAATGTTGGGGATGTAAATTTTAGTAATCCTAAGTTGAAGTTTTCAGAACTTGAGATGAGAGATATTGCTCAAGCAATTTCCAGGCAGTTTATTTAATCTTAGTTGGATTTTGGGCAACAAAGCTCTTCCAACTACCATAACTGGTTGAACTTGCATTTTCCATTCCCGGTTTATACATAAAATGATGGCAAATGGCGATAGCCACGGCATCTGTTGCATCTAACTTAGAATGATTTTTTTCAATTTTAAGTAACGTCTTAACCATGCCAGCTACTTGTTCTTTGCTTGCATTACCACTGCCAGTAACACTTTGTTTGATGCGTTTAGGAGCATATTCAAAAACAGGGATATTGCGATTAAGTGCAGCAGCCATGCTCACACCTTGAGCTCTTCCTAGCTTTAACATACTTTGTGGATTTTTACCATAAAATGGGGCTTCAATTGCAAACTCGTCTGGCATGTACGTGGCAATAAGTTTTGAGCACTGATCAAAAATTGATTGCAACTTCATGGCATGGTTTACTTCTTTTCGCAAATCAAAAATTCCCATACTTATAAGTTCCATCTCGTTTTTTCGAATTCCAATGATACCATATCCCGAAATATTCGTTCCGGGGTCAATTCCCATTATAATCTTATGGTAAGTATTATCTTTCGCCACTTATAATACGAAAGTAGCCATTACATCGTGATAGATAATCCACAAGTAAGCAAGAGGTCTGCTAAAGAAGCAGCTTATAAGCGACTATATCCTTATTTGAAGTGGATCATAAGTATAGTTTCGCTTATTTTTTTTGGATACCAGTGGATGCATCTTGATGCCAATGTTTGGGCTGAAGTTCAACTTACAGCTTCCAAGGAAATTGGATGGGTGTTACTTGTTTTTCTTTTGGCCTTAATAAATTGGAATGCAGAAGCTATTAAACTAAGATTACTGCTTAAAAGTGAAGTGCCGCTTGGTCAACTGCGATCATTTTTAATTGTATTAGGAGGTATGGCAATAAGTAATTTTACTCCAGCTAGAACCGGAGAGTATATTGGCAGAGGACTCTTGTTGAAAAAGGTACACCCTATTAAAGTAATTATTGCAACAGTTACTGGAAATCTTGCACAAGTAATACTCACCTATTTAATTGGTTTAATTGCTTTCTTTTCATTCCTGTTATTTACAGATAAAGGGGCAAATTGGATAGACGATACCTCTAAAATAGGAGTAGCTGTAGCTTTATTGATAGTTATCGTTCTACTGGTTATTTATGCTAAGCCTATCATATCAAAAATAAAGAGTTTCTTACCTCAGAAGATTCGTAAAACATTAAACTTAGTAAAGCGATACGACAAGCGTTTGTTTTTAAAAGTAATGCAATTTGCGTTCGTTCGATATCTTGCATTTAGCTTGCAGTTTTTCTTATTACTTCAGTTATTTAGTGGATTCACCTTGCCGATTGGTGCTATTGCACTTGTTCCTGTGGCCTATTTACTTCAAAGCTTGGTTCCTGTTCCAGCAGTTTCTGATGTTGGGGTTAGAGTAGTTGTTTCACAATTGTTGTTTGGTGCTTACATCTTAGATGGAAGCATATTGCAAGCTGTAACTTGTCTTTGGTTCATAAACCTGATCCTTCCAGGAATTATAGGAGCTGTATACTTATTAATCTCTACGTTTCAAAAAAGATGATGGTTATCTTTTATATAATAGCAGTTGGACTTTTTGCTTTAGCTTACTTTTTACTGCTTACTAAATATGCCAAATCGTGGACTTTAATCCATGATAATAAAAATGAAATCAGCTCCAACTTTAAAGTAACAGTATTAATAGCCTTTAGAAATGAAGAAGAGAACTTGCCTCTTCTACTTAACGCATTAAAAGAATTAAACACTGCACAGCATGATGTAGAATATTTGTTTGTCAACGATCATTCTACAGATAACAGTGTTTCAGTAATTGAGTCGTTTGCTGGAACAGAAAAATATAGAATTGAACATCTGTTAGAAGAAGAAGGTAAGAAAGCTGCGATTCGTTATGGATGGGCCAAGGCCAACGGGAGTATTATTATTCAGACCGATGCGGATTGTGACTTGCCACGGAATTGGCTGTTAGAAATGACAAAGCCTTTTTCCAAAAGCTCAGTTCATCTAGTAAGTGGTCCGGTTAGCTTTGTAAAACAAAAAGGTTTCTTCCATAAATTGGTTGCCTTGGATTTCTTAGGGCTTATTGCTATAGGTGCTGCTCATATTCAAATGAAGAAGCCGATGATATGTAATGGAGCGAACTTAGCTTATCGAAAAGAAATAGTGTTAACAGCCGACTTA
>CBDUEX010000229.1:0-3999 GCA_965366305.1 uncultured Bacteroidia bacterium
ATTTTGTAAATAGTTCGATTTGCTCTGTTACTTGAATTACCAGTTCACGTGTTGGAACTAAAATTAATGTGGTTGGTTTTATTTGCTTGGTAAACTTATACTTCTGGAGAACTGGAAGCATATATGCTAAGGTTTTACCTGTTCCAGTTTGAGCAATGCCAATTACATTTTTGCCAGACATCACCTTTGGAAATGCTTCTTCTTGAATAGGTGTAGGAGCAGTGAATCCTAAATCATCAATGGCATTTTTAAGCTGATTGGTAATATTGAAATCTTCGAATGTAGACATTGCAATTTTTTGCAAAGGTATGAAACTATTGGAGTGGTTTTAACTGCGATTCTTTTGCCAGTTTTTGGCATCCGATTGAGCAACCTTAACTGTCTTGTGTTCGTTAAACTCAAGATAAGTAAATATTGAAGCAGCTTTATTAAGCTGAGCGTTTTGTTCGTTAATTGCTTCAGGTGTGTAGTAGTTTGCAATAAAGTTAGTATCAAAATCTCCTGAGATAAACTTAGGATGTTGTAAAACAAATCTTCCGAAATCAAGAGTGGTAGGCACTCCTTCAATTTCAAAGCGGTCGATAGCGTATATCATTCGCTCTATTGCTTGCGTTCTATCTTTTCCCCAAACAATCAGTTTGGCGAACATGTTATCATAGTAAATTGGAATTTCGTAATCTTCATAAACGAAATCATCTACACGTATAAAATCTGCTTTAGGTGGCTTGTATTTCGACAATGTTCCAACTGCAGGTAAAAAATCGTTGTTTGGATCCTCAGCTGTCAAACGAAGCTCAATAGCATGGCCATTAGCAGAAATATCGTCTTGAGTGTAGGTTAATTTTTCTCCTCGAGCTACTAAAATTTGCTGCTCTACTAAATCTAATCCGGTAATAAGCTCAGTTACAGGGTGTTCTACCTGCAAACGAGTATTCATTTCTAAGAAGTAAAATTTTAGATCAGCATCCATTAGAAATTCAACTGTTCCTGCACCACTGTATTTACAAGCTTTTGCAACATTAACTGCAGCTTCGCCCATTTGTTTTCTTAGATTTTCATCCAATACCGCACTTGGTGCTTCTTCAATTAATTTTTGGTGTCTTCGTTGAATGGAACATTCTCGTTCCATTAAGTAAACCACATTGCCGAAATTGTCGGCAATTAATTGGATTTCAATATGACGAGGCTTCGTAACAAATTTCTCAATAAATACAGCACTGTCCCCAAATGCACTTAGAGCTTCGCTCATTGCAGTTTTCATTTGGGTTTCTAGATCCTCTTCTTTGTGCACAATCCGCATTCCTTTACCTCCGCCTCCGGCACTTGCTTTTACCAATACGGGATAACCGATTTGCTTTGCAACTGAAATTGCTTCGTTGATATCTTCAACCGCATTATTAATTCCAGGCACTAATGGAACTCCGTAAGCTTCCACGGCTTGTTTACTCGCAATTTTGCTGCCCATAAGGTCAATCGCGTCTGGGCTCGGACCAATAAAAGTTATTCCGGCTTCATTAACTTTCTTAACAAAACCAGCATTTTCGGAAAGAAAACCATAGCCAGGATGTATTCCATCCACGTGATTGTCTTTGCAGATTTGAATTATTTTGTCTGCTTGCAAATAGCTTTCAGATGACGGAGCAGGCCCAACACAAAATGCTTCATCAGCAAGTTGAACATGCTTAGAGTTTCGATCTGCTTCGGAATAGATAGCCACGGTTTTAATTCCCATCTCTTTACAAGATCGGATTACACGAACAGCAATCTCTCCTCTATTTGCAATTAATATTTTTTTCACGGCTTGTTAAGCATCGGTAACTTTAGATATACCTGCTCTTGCTCACTTATTCTTCCTATTCCAAAAAAACCACCTTCAGCTTGAGCAACTGATAATGCCAAACTTCTTAAACTGTCATAGAACTGAGTTGCATATGCTTTATCTAATTTTGGAAAAATATCATTTAACTTACTTAAGTGGTCTTCTAAATAAGCCAAACGTTCACTTCCATTGGTTGATAAGCTTTTTAGTGCTTGATCAATTTCATTGTCAATGTTTAAGTTAAGCTCTTTGTACAAATCTTGAACATCATTGTGCGTGGTGTAAGTTTTGATTTGAATAATTTCTTTGGCTCTATCTATCTCCTTTGTATCAATATCATAATCGGCACAAGCGATTAATAATGTTACCCAAACAGGTGCTTTAGTTACAACTGATTGTTCTTCTTTAGATAAGTTTCTTAATTGATATAACATTAAATGTAATTTTGCATGGCAAATTTATGCAAACTAGTTTAATGCAACAGATAAAACATCTTTTTCTGAAAGAGCTAAAGATGGAACTTAAGAACAAGTATGCCTTGCTCTCATTAGTCTTACTTCTAGTTGTTTCCATTTTTATTATTTACACGATACAAAAAGTGGCAGAGAATGGTGTGTGGCATAGCTTATTTTATGTGGTACTAATATTTGGAGTAGTTCAAAATATTGGTAGAAGTTTCTTAATGGAAAACAAAGGCAGTCTCCTTTACTATAAATTTTTAGTTGACCCCAAAGCAGTAATCATCGCAAAAATTTTATACCAATTTGTAGTGAATTCTTTTTTTCTAATTGTGCTTTTTATCTTAATGAACTTCTGGTTGCCACAATCAATTCCTAATATCACGGAGTATTTAATTACGGGATTACTTTTTACACTTTGTAATGCCGCCGTTTTTACATTTAATTCTTCGTTGGCACTAGGGGCAAAAAACAGTAGCTTAGTGGCACTCATATTAAGCTTGCCTCTGCTTTTGCCTAGCCTTTTAGTAAGCTTAAAATCGGCTAACAAAGCCATTTCTTCTATAACAAACTTGGTATTCTATCAAGATTGGTTGGTTTTGGTGCTTTTGCTTGCAATTCAATGCCTGCTAGCTGTTGTGCTTTTTAAGTATGTTTGGGAAGAATAATATGGTGTAAATGATACAATTGTTACTTAAAAATTCGCCTTAAAAAAGCTACTTTTGCACCACACAATTTAAATGAATAAATATTGGTGGAAAATATTGTCTGTCGTATGCATTATCTATGCTATCATAGGTGGCTTGTTGATGCCAGCACCAGACGATATTGGAATATTGGCTAAGACAATTCGCAACTTGCACTATCATGTTCCAATGTGGTTTACCATGATTATCTTATTGCTAACCTCATATATTTTTGGAATTAGATTTCTTGCAACCTCAGATTTAAAATATGATAGCATCTCGAGTAGCTTTATAAAAGTTGCCATGCTTTTTGGATTGATGGGTCTTGCAACGGGTTCGTTTTGGGCTCGTTATACCTGGGGAGTTTGGTGGATTGAGGATGCTAAACTAAATGGTGCTGCCATTGGAATTATGGTGTACCTGGCATATTATATTCTTAGGAATAGCATCGACGATGATGTTAAGCGAGGAAAGTTTACAGCAGTATATAACCTGTTTGCTTTCCCTATTTTTATAGTACTAATTATAATTTATCCAAGAATGGCCGAAACATAACGTTGCTTTTAGCAGTCTAGATTTAGACAATAATCTTAGAAAAGTTTTTTACATCGCTGCCATAGGCTGGATATTACTTGGAGTATGGATAGCGAGTTTGAAATATCGTTTAACTGAATTAATTAGAATAGATGAGGAAATATAGTTGGGTAGTATTGCTGCTAAGTTTTGTTGCATTTGCACAATCAGATGAAACAAAGACTTCAGTAGAAGATTTTTTTTATAGCAGTGGTAAAATATATGTGGTGATAGCAATTCTTGTTATCATATTTATAGGAATCATGCTATACCTTGTAAGATTAGATAGAAAAATAACTAAGTTAGAGAAACAAAATGAAGCCTAAAGCAATTATACTTTTAGTTCTACTTGCCGTTGCAATTGGGTTTGTAATGAGTACGTATATGGAAGCAAGCGAATCAGCTACTTTCAAACAAGCGGAAGCAAATCCTGAAAAAGAATATCATATTACTGGTTTTTTAG
>CBDUEX010000230.1:0-3989 GCA_965366305.1 uncultured Bacteroidia bacterium
ATTTTATCTAAGTTGATAGTTGAAAGCACTTTGTTTGTATAACCAACAAAACCAGCTGTGGCATCAGAAATTTTCATTCGAGTAATCAACCGTACATACGCAGAGGCAAAATAACTCAATAGTACACGACCCATGGGCCAGTTCACTACATTTACTACGTTATTTACGTAACGAGACCCAACAACCATATCGCAGTTACCTTCTTTTAATTCCTTTAGTAAACGCTCTAAATCTTTCGGATTGTGAGAAAAATCACAGTCCATTTCAAACATATACTCATAGCCTTTTTCTAAGCACCAATTGAAGCCAGCAATGTACGCTGTTCCTAAGCCTTGTTTATCAGCTCTTGCTAATAAATTAACTCTATCTGAAATGCGTTGTTTTTCTTTAACTAAATCCCCTGTTCCATCCGGAGAATTATCATCAACGATTAGAATGTCGAATGTTTCTTGTAAAGCAAGAACAGTATCAATCATTTGAGAAATATTTTCTTTCTCATTGTACGTTGGTATGATTACAATAGGATTGATAGTCGATTTTTAATTTAGATGTATTTCAACAACAATAAGTTGCCTAGCTATTTGCCTTTTTATGATCTGCTAAAAATTGTGCAAGACCAATATCAGTTAATGGATGTTTAAGTAAGCCTAAAATTGAACTCAAAGGACATGTACAAACATCAGCTCCAGCTTCTGCAGCTCTCACAATGTGTAACGGGTTTCGAATTGATGCAGCTAAAATTTCTGTACTAAAACCTTGAATTGCATAAATGTCAGAAATCTGAGCAATTAGTTCAATTCCATCCCAATTCATATCATCTATTCTCCCAATAAAAGGAGAAAGATATGTTGCTCCTGCTTTCGCAGCTAGAATTGCTTGACCAGCAGAAAACACAAGGGTACAATTTGTTCTAATACCATTATCGCTAAACCATCTTATTGCTTTTATCCCATCTTTAATCATTGGAACTTTCACCACAATATTGCTATGAATTTCAGCTAAAGCCTGCCCTTCTTTGATCATTCCCTCAAAATCTGTTGCAATTACTTCGGCACTAATGTCTCCATCAACCAGTTCGCAAATAGCCTTATAATGAGCCATTACATTGTCGTAACCGGTAATACCTTCTTTTGCCATTAATGATGGATTAGTAGTTACACCATCCAGAATTCCTAAATCTTGTGCTTCTTTAATTTGCTCAAGGTTTGCTGTATCGATAAAAAATTTCATGTTTTTGAGATTAGGTCAAATATATTTTAATAAAAGAAAATATTGAGAAAAAAATGGCTGACATCGCACCGCTACAACTTCCTACCCTTGCTGCATTCCTGCCCTGGGGGAGTTCAGAAGGAGCTGGTCGTGTCAGCCGCCGCAAAAATAGAAAGACCCATCATCTTTACAATCAATTCTTTGCTTTTTATTCAATTTAATTTAAAACAAGGTTTTATGTAGATTTGAAGCACGAAAAATGAAAGCAAAAGAGCTAGAATTTAATAAGAACGAAGATTTCAATAAGATGCAGCTAAGTCATTACAATAACCTTGGCTCAACAATTGAGTTAGGTGGTGGCAAAAAAGCTGCAGGGAAACAACACGCAAAAGGGAAACTGCTTGCTCGTGAACGTATTGATTATCTAAAAGATAAAAACGCCGATTTTCTAGAAATAGGGAAATTTGCAGGTTACGAGATGTACCCTGAATATGGTGGATGTCCTGCAGGCGGAGTAGTTGGAGGCATTACCAAGGTTGCAGGTAGATTATGCATGGTGGTAGCAAATGATGCCACAGTAAAAGCAGGAGCATGGTTTCCAATTACTGGCAAAAAGAACTTAAGATTTCAAGAAATTGCATTAGAAAACAATCTACCTATCATTTACTTAGTGGATAGTGCCGGTGTGTTTTTACCGATGCAAGATGAAATTTTTCCAGACAAAGAACATTTTGGACGCATATTTAGAAACAATGCAATTTTAAGTAGTAGGGGCATTCCTCAAATAGCGGCAGTAATGGGCAGTTGTGTTGCAGGTGGAGCATACTTACCAATAATGAGTGATGAAGCTTTAATCGTTGATAAAACGGGCAGCATTTTTTTAGCTGGAAGCTATTTGGTAAAAGCTGCAATTGGAGAAGACATCGACAACGAAACTCTTGGAGGTTCTGTATCTCAAACGGACTTATCTGGTGTAATAGATGACCGATTTCCGGATGACAAATCATGTTTGGATCGAATCAAATATTTAATGGATAAGATTGGAAGTTTTGAAACTGCCGGCTTTAATAAAACAAAGGCTCTTCCACCTAAAGAAAACATCAACGATATTTTTGGCATTCTTCCTTCGGAACGGTCTAAGCCATACAACTCTCTTGAATTAATTAAGCGATTAGTTGATAATTCAGAATTTGAACAATACAAGGAGCAATTTGGCAAGACCATTTTGTGTGGCTATGCTCGTATTGAAGGATGGGCAGTTGGTATTGTTGCAAACAATCGCGAATTGGTAAAAAGCAAAAAAGGGGAAATGCAATTTGGAGGTGTAATTTACTCCGATAGTGCTGACAAAGCTGCTCGGTTTATTATGAACTGCAATCAGAAAAAAATTCCGCTGGTCTTCTTACAAGATGTTACTGGATTTATGGTAGGAAGCAGAAGTGAGCATGGAGGTATTATTAAAGATGGAGCAAAAATGGTAAATGCAATGAGCAATAGTACCGTTCCCAAATTTACAATTGTAATGGGCAATAGCTATGGTGCAGGCAACTACGCAATGTGCGGAAAGGCTTATGACCCACGACTTATTGTTGCTTGGCCAAGTGCTAAAATAGCCGTAATGGGTGGTGAGCAAGCAGCTAAAGTATTATTACAAATAGAGAAAGCAAGTTTGGCTAAGAAAGGAGAAGTTATCACTCCCGAAAAGGAGCAAGAATTGTTGGATAGAATTATAGATAGATACAATAGACAAACCACTCCGGAATATGCAGCATCACGATTATGGGTTGACGAAATTATTAACCCAGTAGATACCAGAAAATGGATTGGTACTGGAATCGAAATTGCCAACAATAAGAAAATCGAACCTTTTAACGTTGGTGTAATTCAGACATAAAATGAGAAAAATTATTTGGTTTACACTCTGTTTATTTGCTCTTAGCACAAGAGCACAGCAACCTACAGACACTTTTTGGCACTTAGATGCCGCCTTTGGTATAGATTGGACCAAAGCACAAGAGTTCGTAAAAGATAAGCAAGCTAGTCCTATTATTGTAGCGGTAATTGATGCAGGAGTAGACATTAATCATCCAGACTTAATTGATAATCTCTGGATTAATAGCGACGAAATTGCGAATAACAACATAGATGACGATAACAATGGATATGTTGATGATGTTTATGGTTGGAATTTTGTGGGAGATGTTACCTATGACAACCTTGAAATCACCCGTCAGTATGTTCGGTTAAATGCAAAATATGAACTAAAGGATGAAGTCGAGGAAGCTTCAAATTCTGAATTTGCCTTGTATCAAAAAATCAAAAAGGAATTTCTTGAAAAAAAGCTTGAAAACGACTTTTATGCTAACTTCTATAGCACAATTTCGGACGGGGCTGATGCTTTGGAAGCTAAATACGGTAATAAAATAACGCTCGAAATTTTAGAGAATCATAAAAGTCAAAATAAAAAAGAAGAAATCGCTCGTTTGATATTGATTGAGGATGCAAAAAGCAATCCTGAATTTCTATTTAGCGAAACAAAAGCAGATTTGGCAGAAGCAACTGATCATTTTATTCATCAAAAAAAGTACGCATTAAATACATCTTTCGACCCACGCAAGGAACTTGTTGGTGATGACTACGAAAATGCAAACGAAACAAGTTACGGTAATAATCGCGTGTATTATGGAGAGCAATTTTCTAATCACGGAACCCATGTTGCAGGGATAATTGCTTCTAACAATCAAAACAGTTTTGGTTCAAAGGGGATTAGCTCTGCTGCC
>CBDUEX010000231.1:0-3988 GCA_965366305.1 uncultured Bacteroidia bacterium
AAACGTGTAGAAATGCACCTTGTACACCAACTGATAGAACAACCCCGCTAAACCAACTAATAATAGTGCTGCTGGTCCTTTGGTGATAATTGCTAGCCCGAGAAACAAGCCTGCTAGAAAGAAATGTATTCGCTTCTTGTCTTCTACTGATTGAACCAGTGAGAGTACCGACAGAAATATGAATAGATTAAAGAGTGGATCGATAATTCCCGATTTAAAATAAAAATGCGGGGTATAGGATCCAATATATAAGAGTACCGTAAAAATTGCTGCTTGTTTGGTGTAGCGTTTCAATACTGCAGCGTACATCACGATTAACGTAACTAAGCCAATAATTACATTGGGAAATCTTGCTGCAAATTCGTTGACGCCAAAGAGCTTCATCGATAGAGCTTGCAACCAAATGAATAATGGTGGTTTCTCCCAAAACGGCTCGTAGTTAATTTGAATATTAATCCAATCGCCGGTGATAATCATTTCACGGGCTGCTTCGGCAAAATTAATTTCGTCCCAATCAAAAAGATGGATACTTCCAAGAAAAGGCAAAAACAGCAGTAAGTAAAAAAGTAAGATTGAGATTATCGCTCTGTGCTCTTTTATCATATCAATTGCGTCAATCTTTTATTAAGTTTTTCTCCCTGTATCTTTCTATCCAAATAGTAAAACACAACAGTTGAAAGAAATAGTCCCAGAATTGCACCTGCTACCACATCATTTACAAAATGTTGGCCCAAGTAAATGCGAGAAACACCTACCGATGTTGCTAGCATTATACTGAAATATTGTACTAAACGAGTTTTTATACTCAAAGCAAGCAAGGTAAAAAAAGTAAAGGCGGCGGTTGTATGTCCACTGGGGAACGAAAAATTTGAATGACGTTCTAGGTTTTCAACTTCGTTTAAATCCTCATAAAATGCAGCTGGTCTTTTTTCTCCTTCAAAAACACCTCGTTTTAAAAGTTGTGATGCAGTGG
Source organism: uncultured Bacteroidia bacterium (assembly GCA_965366305.1). Taxonomy (GTDB): domain Bacteria; phylum Bacteroidota; class Bacteroidia; order NS11-12g; family UBA9320; genus UBA9320. The sequence continues at coordinate 974 of CBDUEX010000231.1, forward strand.
TACTTACTCCTACAGAAACTAGAAAAATTAGCATGTATTTGGATTTAGCAAATAATGCAATCACTATAAAAACAAGCAGACCTCCAGTGAACTCTCCCATTTTAGTCATTCCCATAAAAAACAAATTCAGTTGTTTCGTCTGATGTTTGTTAAATAGCAACACGGCTTCGCCTTTCTCAAAATACAACAGAGAAATCAGTCCCGTAATTATAACCAGTATAGATAAGAGGTAATATTGCCAGTATGTTCGGATATGTTGTATCAAAGGCTTCAAAAATAGAAGTCTTAAATAGTTTATTAACTAAAATATTGTTTATTTGAAAATTCTTTAAAAAATGACGACAGTGGAAAGAGTAAAACTAGAGCTAGAATTTGTAATCAAATCTTCTCCAACCATTTTATTTCAATATATATCTACACCAAGTGGACTTGTAGAATGGTTTTGTGATGATGTAAATATAAAAGGCAGTAAACGTTACATCTTTGTTTGGGATGGTGACGAAAATGAGGCTGAATTGGTTAAGAAGGTGAACGGAAAGTTCATTAAGTTTCGACTTAAAGACAACGATCCTGAAGAATACTTCATGTTTGAAGTTACTAAAGACGAACTTACTGGAGATATTGGTCTCTTAATTACCGATTGGGTGGATGAAGATGAGCAGGAAGAAATGAGAATGCTTTGGGAGAGTCAGGTAAACGACCTTCGACACGCGTTAGGTTTAGCCTAATATTTATTATCGATATCTTTTTTGGTTTCTTTAAAAGATTGAAACTCATCTTTTAATTTATCGCTAAGCTCTTTGGCTTTGTCTCCTACTACGTTTAAGTATTCGTTCTCTATTGGAATAAAATCTTGAATAAATGTCTTGTATTTTTCTGTTGCACCATTTTCCGCTAGGCAAATCATAGCTTCCTCTTTTGTAGCAGCTAAACTTTTCTTTAGAATATAAGCACCGCGAACACGCTGAGTAGCAATGGAATCTAATTCGGCTTTGCTAAAACGATTTCTCATATCTGCTTCCGCTTTTTCTATAATGCACGAACAGATGTCTTCATCAACTTCTGTTTCACAATACTTCTCATGCAAATTCGACATATCCGCAACATTTTGCTTAAAAGGTCCAATCGACTTGTAGTACATAAAACCCAATGCTAGACCAGCAATTAATAAAATTGCAAAAAACTTTGAAGCGAGTTTAGTTGCGAATTTTAAAACAATTATTGCTATCACAATAACTCCTACTGTTGTAAGTGTTAATTCCATATCTTAAATTTCTTGTGGGTTTAAAAGTAGTTCATACATCTCCTTCGGTGATATTTTGTCGTTTTTAAGCTTCCGTCTTTTACCTAAGTAGTATCCTCTGTTTACATCTTCTAAAAAATACATATTGCCAATCTCTGAGTTGCTGTAACCAACAGGCCATTGAATTTTGTCATAATAGTAGATAATGCGAACTTGCTTTGGTTCATCTCCATGATTTAGGGTAATGAGTTTCAATGTTTCACTAAATTCCCTATTGAGCTTACCCAGGTACAAGGTGTCTTCTTCTGATAAATTATCCTTGTCCCAAAAGAATAAGTACACTTCTTTTCTTTTGTATTCTTTCAATTGATGCTTCACATTAAGCACATTGAAATACTCAAAATTCGGTGTCTTCTTCCCTACTTCTAGTTTATTGGTAAGTGTTGCATTGTTATCTTCTGTAATTTCAATAAAAGCTCCAGTAGTTTCAATACTCTCAAAGCGATACTTTTTACCATTCCATTCAAATGCATTTTTATTGATCGTTGGAGTAAGATCGAAAAGGTCTTTGGCCTTAATCTCTTCTTTATATGGCCCTACATATAACATGTCTATACAGCTCTCGTTGTATATCCCATTTACATTCATATCCTTAATTCCAATTGTAAAGGAATCTTTTTCAGACTTGTAATGAGCTGCTATACAGTTGAATCGTTGTTCTCTAAAACAGTAATTAATGTCGGTAAACTCCTTTTTACCACTATGGCTCCTGTAATGTTTCGAGAGTAAATTCTTATAAGCCACATTCTCACCGTATTTAAATCGTGTGAGCTTGATAGCGTATTTTGCTTCTGGAATTTGACTGTTTTCGAGCACAATTACCTTGTCATGCTCAAAGTAGGTCATAGAATCTGGTGGTCCATCGTTTGTAAAGTCAAAATCATTATTTCTATCAATAAAGAAATAGATGGTTCTTCTTGATCTTCTGTAATTACCAATTAAGGTGAGCAAATATCCCTTGCTTACTTCATTGTCTGCTCCTGCAAAGTAGATGTAGCTATAACCCGTGTCTCTCGAATTTGCCATATCTGGTAATGCCTTAATCTTATACCATGGCAAGGTGGAGTCAATATCGAGTCCAAATTTTGAAAAAGGTTCAATACTATCTGAAGTATAGCGATAGATGGGAATAATGGATTGCGTTTTCTGAAACTGATCATCTTGTACCAACTTTTCTGCCTCAATTCGAACAGTTTGTGCACTGCTGTAAATGGTTAAAAAAGTAAACGTAACAACAAATAAACGCTTAATTAATGCTTTCAAGTAACCTTGCTTCTTTCTCAAATCTTAAATTAACTGAACTTATAAATGATGTAAATTAAACCAATCAAGAACAAGGCGATTGAAATTTTATTCATAATGTGCATCGACTTTATAAAACTTCCTTCCCCTTTCGATTTTTGAAATGTGAGGTAAGACCATATTTTTTTCAATACTTCCATTATACAAATTGTTTTAAATCTTCTCCAATATCTTTTCTAAAGTTTCTACCCTCGAAAGTAACCTTTTGAGTTAAAGCATACGAGTTTTCCAACGCATTTTGAAGGGTTTCTCCATAACATGATGCAGCTAGTACTCTGCCTCCACTAGTAATTAACGCTCCATTGTTGTTTACAGTACCTGCATGAAACAAGGTTTCGGAATCGTCGGTAATGCGTATTGCCTTGCCTTTTTCATATGCTTCTGGATAACCTCCCGAAACAGAAAAAACT
>CBDUEX010000232.1:0-3968 GCA_965366305.1 uncultured Bacteroidia bacterium
ACCATTATGTTCGGCAAAGGAAATCACTATGCCATCGCTGTTTTTAATCTGTTGCTTAAATGAATGTGCTAGTTCTGGAATGCCATTATTGTTCTCTTTGTCGATGCCATAAATAGGCATTTCAAAATCGTTAAGATCTAAGAGGTTAATCGTGGCATTTGGTATTTGTTCCCCTACAAACTTGGCAAGTTGGCGGTTAATTGATGTTGAACTATTGCTGGCTCCAAAGGCTAAAATTTTCTTATTCATTGTATTTACAACTATTGTAGGTACAAATGTACTGTTGATTTGTGAATTTGTTGCATAGAAAATGCTTATAGGTCAATAGTCTTAATTTTGAAGCAACCTTTCAGATTAACTGAAGGTCTTTAAACTGTATGCATATAAAATCTTTTGTCTTAATTTTCCTTATACTCCTTGTGGGTGGGGAACTGAAAGCACAATTGGTTTTAGGATCTCAAGTAGACTATGAATACCTGGATAGCTTTAAATATGAAGTGAGGTTGATTGTGTATACTGATTGTCGGGATTCTTCTTTTCAGTTGGATAGTAACAGTACTTTCAAAATTTCTACATCTGGTGTGAATGGAACTAACTTAAGTCCAACTTTAGTTCAGATTAAGAATATCTCCAATTATCATGATACGATAAGCAGTTGTGCTTCGTCTGATACGCTTTTTGGGGTAGAAGAATATACTTTTCTAGATACGGTTGATTTTAATTCAACTTATTCGTCGATTAAAAATTCAACTCATATTTATTTCTTGTTTGCGACCAACAAGCGAGCGATTGGTGATGCTATCTCGGTAAGTGGAACAACACGAAATTCGTTGAATTATGCCCTTTTGAAATTACAAAGCAACTTTCAATCTAGGAAATTTGCATCCTCTCCATTGTTTATTCAGAATAAGTATGTGCCGTTTTATACCAATCATCTGTCTAAAATCAATAACGGAAGAGATAGCGTCGAATATAGCTATGGAAATCTTCTTGAATCGTGGGGGCAATCCATCACCATTAATCCGGGCAATCCTGGATATCCACCAATTCCGGTTTACTACCCAGGTAGCTTAACCCCACCGTATCAAAATCCAAATTCAAATCCACCTATTGGTTTGTATTTTGATAAAGAAACCAGTGAGTTTATTGGAACGCCTAACACCAACGGGTTGTATGATTATGTAATTGAGGCTGAAGTTTGGGGATATAATTCGGTTGGACAACGCATTGTGGCAGGAGAAATGCGAAGGGATGTTATGATGAAGATTAAGACAGGATCGGATAATAATCCTGCAATAATTGATGGCCCGTATTATTATACGGTGTGTGAAGGAAATGAAATCTGCTTTCATCTTACTACGAGCGATGCGGTATTTGTTCCGCCACCACCTGCCGCAACTCCAGCACCTGATACGGTGGAAGTTACTTGGGATGGAGCATTGGCTCACCAAGGAGCAGTTTTCTCCATCTTTGATTCTACTTCCCGTGTGCAAACTGGATTGTTTTGTTGGATGACGCCAGAGAACAGTTCTTCCGATGTTCCGTATGCATTTTCAGTTATCGCCAAAGACAATCACTCCATTAGCAACTCTGTATCAAAACGAACATTTCGAATTAGAGTAAAACAACCTGCTCGCACATTAACTAGAAGCTTTGAAGCCAAATCTTGTGGTGATTTTCAGGGGATTAAAACACAAATTGATGTCGATACAAGCTTTGAAGGTACTCCCTCTGTTCGATTGGAAATCTTAGATACTAATTTAACGATCATTGATTCAACAACGAAGCTCTATTTCAATTCCACCGGAACCTTCTTAAGTTTTCAGCAAAATGATTTCATAGTGGGTGACACTTCTGGTAAGTATGTAATACAAACAACCATGAAGAATTTACCGCAAAATTGTCCAACACGGTATTACGACACCATCGTTTTAACTGCTCGTCCAACAGAGGATGGCTTTTGGCCAACGGAGACAGTTTTTTGTGATGTTGATCAAGATACGCTGAAGTTAGAAGGAACTTGGGGCAGCTTTATCTGGAATACAGGAGATACAACTTCGTATCTTGAAGTTAGTACGGAGGGCTACTATTCAGTTTTGGCTACAGACACGTGCGGTAATCAACTTAAATTTTTTACCTATGTATTGATAGAGACTTCGCCGTATGATAACATACAGGATACGTTTATGTGTATTGGAGACTCAGTTCTTCTCACTTATGTGGATGCAAATCCTTTTAATATTTCATGGAGCGATAATTCTACAAATCAAAGTTTTGTGGCTAGAGATACAGGCACATACTTCTATGAAGTATCAAAGAAATGTGGCGTTTTAAATGGTTCTTTTACCATTTTTGATAACGCTCCATCATCTAAACTTTTTGCAGACAGTACTATTTGTGATGAGATTACTTATTCCTATCTTCATCTTAATAAAGGACAAAATCAAGTGTATTGGCAAAATGATACCTTGCTTTCAGATTCCATTTATGTTTCATACATGAACGAGGTAATAACATTAACTACATCTAATGAATGTGGTTCAGATACTATAAGCCTAGAACTTAAGCCAATCATTAGACCTTCTATTTCAATACCCGATACGCTGCAATTCTGTTTAGGTGACAGTCTAGCGATTGTCGCTCAAGGAAATCATCCAGACAATTGGTTGTGGAGCAACGGTTCAACCGATAGTTCTATACGTGTTTATTTGCCTGGGAATTATTGGGTAACTAATGCGGTGTTTTGTGGCTCAAGTTCGGATAGTGTTGTTGTAACAATGGATTCTATTCCTAGTGCTCAATTAATGAGTGATACGGTATTGTGTGATGGGGATTCACTTGAACTACGCTCATTAACCAATTCTGAAAGTGCATCTATCTTATGGAATACCGGAAGTGTAGATTCTAATTTAATGGTACATAAAGCTGGGATTTATATTCTAACGCTTACCAATATATGCGGTTCATCCGTGGATAGTGTTCTAATAGATTCGCTAGGTATACCTGAAGTTTTCTTAGGGTCAGATTCGATAATTGAATTACCGTTTAGTATAACATTGGATGCTGGAGATGCGGAAGATTATTTATGGAGTACTGGTGAAACAAGCTCCAGCATTTTGGTTTCAGATTCGGGATGTTATTGGGTTGAAGTCAGCAATAGTTGCGGCTCAACTTCAGATACTATTTGTTTTTCGGATACTTTCAGCCCGATAAACGTGCCACATTTAATGCGACTGGGAATTGTTGTATATCCCAATCCAAGTTATGGTAGCATAACCATTGAAAGTAAAAATACGATCATCAATCAGGTTAAAATATACAATGTGCTCGGCGAAGAAGTTTTCAATGAAACATTCCATTTAAAATCAATAGACATGGATGTGACGCAGTTGATAAATGGAACCTATTTTGTTCAGTTAAACCTTGGCAATGAGCAGGTTTGGACCAAGGTTGTTGTTAAGCATTAAATACTTCGTTTTTTAATAAATCCTTACAATCTTCCAGCTCAAAAAGGGTTGAAATTGAAGCACAAGATGCCTTCATTTGATTTCTAAAGTTTACTGCTTCCTCAGGTAGTTTATCTCCAGAATTTTTCCAAGTTGCTTTATTTGGCCATTGAGCATAAGCGATATATATACCGTCTTTATTTTTATGCAAACGAGAACCCAAACTGCTTTCATAATGGTAGATTAACTGGGTTAAGCCTTCCCAAGATTCAATGAACTTTTGTTCGTGATTAGGTTTAACGTCGAATTGATAAATAGCTACAAACAAGGAATAATAAACTTCGATTATTTCTTCATTAATTTGGAAGTATGAACAGAATTTTCTGTAGAAACATTCACTAAGTAAACACCTACAGCAAGCTCTGAAATATCTATTGGCTCAAAAGCAGAATCAGTAGATAATACTACGCTTCCGGTAGTAGTTATAATTTCTACAGCTTGGACTTTTTGCGAATTGCTAAT
>CBDUEX010000233.1:0-3959 GCA_965366305.1 uncultured Bacteroidia bacterium
TGATTCCCGATGTCATTTCCTGTAATTATTTGACCAGAAGGCAACAAGCTCCATTCTATATCGGTAACTCCATTATAAGATAGATCGGTTATTGTAAGTGAATCACCTAAACAGATGATGTTATCGTCTATTGTAAATCCAGCTCTAACACCAGTAAGAATGGTTGAAGACTCAGCACCTACTGAACATCCAGTAACATTGGTAGTAACCAAGCTAATCGTATAATCACCATTTTCTGCAAATGTTATGGCAGGTTCTTCAGCAAAAGTATCACTTATGGTAACACCATTACTCAAAACAACATTCCACTCGTATGAATACGCTGGTGAAGCTTTTCCTTCGTGAAAGTCTGATATTATAATTGGTTTCGGGTTAACTGTTAGCGGAGCACATCCAGACATGGTGTCTAATTCAATATCTGTAACTATTCCGTTCACATAAATCTTTGTTGAGTCTTTGCTAAAACACCCTCCAGAAATAGAAGATTGATAGACTGCCCAATAGTCTCCCAAAACAGTTGGAACTGCCAGCACACTATCTCCAGTATAAGAATAAGAATATGAACTATTAATCTTTTTTAAAGTCCAATTATGAGTAAATCCTGCATTTGCTGGCTCGCTTTTCCCAAGCAGCGTCATTGTTTCCCCAGTACAAATAATGGTATCTGGAATTTCGAAGCTACTTTCTGTTGATATTACATGAACTTCTGCAACTTTTAACAGCGTATCTCTACATCCGATTCCGTTTTGACCAGTAAGCATAATGCTATAATATCCTGTATCACTATACGAAAAAGTTGGACTTTCTACTTCAGAAGAATCCAAAACTGTGCTGTTGTCTAACGCATAAAAGTACCATTTGAAATTATCTGGACTTAAATAAGAACTTCTTTTTGTATTGTTTAGAAATTGTATTTGTTGACCAACACAAGCGATTGATGGATTTGCATCAAACTCAAGTTTTAAAGAATCTTGATAAATGTAATCTTCTCTTGTTAGTGTATCGGTACAACCATTATTACCAAAAGCAATAAGTTGCACAGTATAACTTGCCGGCATTGTATTAAACGTAAATGAATCATGTTCATTTGTAGAAGTATAATATTCTGACCCAGCATCTAAAATTCGCCACTTGTAAGTTACACTTGTAGCATCCATTGAATCTGACAAGTTTGTCAAATGAACAGTATGAGGCACTTCGCAATGGTAATAATCCGTTGAAACAAAATCTGCTTTTACTCCTTTTATCTCAATTATGTTATTGAATGTTTTTGTAGTGATACAAGCGTTATAATTATGACTTAACTCAACTGTTAAGTTTCCTTCGTCGTTGCATCGTATTTGTTTTTCGTAGTTGTTCCCACCAAGTTCGGTCACTGGAACGTTCAAGTATGTCCAAGTTGTAGTTCCTATAATTGGGCTGTCCAATTGTTTCAGAAGTATTGTTTCGTTTGAGCAAAAGCTAGTATTACTCGCAATTAGGTCTAAATTAACTGTATCTCCCAATCGCATATAGCTTCCTTTATTAATCGTATACGTACAACCGTTACTAACATCAACCTGTAATGTTGCATCATAATTCCCTGAACTATCATACGTTCTACCTCCTGGAGTAGTTCCAACATGAGATGTATTGTTTGCACCTGGGAATGACCATGTAAATGTTTTAGTGAAGGGTGTACTTGGATCACTTGTTAGTGAGTAAGACATAGCCTTAGGAACGCATCCACGTGTACTATTACCAGCAAAATCAAAATTCAATTTCGGGTAAACCTTAATTGTATCTAAAAATTCACCAACTCCTTTACATCCGTTCGAATCAATCACAATTAAAGATACTTTTTTATCACCCGTTGTTACAAACTGATGTGTAATGGTATTTCCAGTTGAATTGTAATTCGTTCCGTCTACCACCCAACTTCTTGTATCAGAATTTGGTGTAATATCTGTTAGTTCAATTGATGCTGGCCCATCACAAAGAATGAACTTTGAAGCGTCAAAAACAGGAACAGGAACAGGATTCACAACAGCAATATTGTTTTCTGTAATGTTACAAACGGCTCCACTTGGTAGCGTAATTTTTACAGTTGCGTTAATCGTCATTGCATTTGTATAAAATGCAAAAAGAGTATCCGCACCATAAACCGTTCCGTTTCCAACATTCCATTCGTAGGTTGACCCTGCAACTGGATTAAGTAATTGGTAACGAATTATTTCTGGAGCACACACGCTTGATTTGTCTGCAACAATCTGAAAACCAGAGCATTGAGCAAATAAACTTGGCCCGAATAGAGTCAGAAAAAATAATAGAAATAGATGTTTCACTTTAATAGCAGTAGTAGTTAGTTAACACAAAGATAGGCTAAATATTTTTATGTTGTATAAGTTTAATTCATATTTTCGCCATCTTAAATGAAAAAAGCATTCATAATCATCACTTTAGCTTCTTTAATTTCTGCTTGCAATCAAAGCGAAAATCCATTGGAGTCGGCTAAAAAACTTTACGCTCACGCTCAGAAAAATTTAGATGCAACAACTTCAAAAGTTGCTCTTAATCAAATCTTAATGTTAGACTCAACTAATTTAGAATACAAAGATTCTTTAGCCCGTCTCTATATGACCACTGGTAATTACAAAACGGGTGTAAGATTGGCAAGTGATGTATATAGTAATGGAAAAGCAGACAATAAGCTAAAAGAAACGTTAGCTCTCTCCTATCAGCAATTGGGTGAAATTGACAAATCTGAAGAGCTAATTGAAGAACTTCTAAAAGCAACCGGAAATTACAAATACATGTATCAGAAACTGGTATTACAATTTGACAAGGGTGATCAGGTTGCGTTTGATACATTGGCAACTAATCTTCTTGCAAAAATTGAATCTGATTCTGTTATTGCTCAAACCACTATATCGCTTCCTGGTCCAGTAACCGGTGTAAACCAGCAAGTGCCACTAAGAGCAGCGACATTATTTATTATTGGAAACAATGCTTTTGATAGAGAGCAAGATGTTCAAAAGGCAGTAACCTACTTTCAAAAAAGTATTGAAGAATTTGGTCAGTTTGAAATGGCTAGATATTCGTTACAAGAAATTGAGCGAATGATTATGGCTAGCAGAAGGTAATTAATCCTTTTGCCAAACTACTTCTTCCTTTCCTTCTATTCGAAGCAAGTCTCTACTTAATACGAATAAGTAGTCACTTAAGCGATTAAGATACTGCACTAAAATACCGTATTTATCTTCTTGAAGTGCCACAACACGTCGTTCTGCTCTTCTGCATACGCATCTAGCAATATGAGCTTGTGCACTGGAGTTGGAACCTCCTGGAAGTATGAAGTTTTTTAAAGTTGAAAGGTTTTCATTTAAGCGATCAATTTCCAATTCTAACGCCTCAATATCTTGCATATCGATGGAAGGCAATTCGAAACTGACTTCCTTTTCAGTTGCTAATAAACTCCCGATATTAAACAAACGATGCTGTATCTTCTTCAGAAATTCACTGTGGTCTTTATTCAATGAAGCGATCATGCCCACATTTGAATTCAATTCATCCACAGTTCCATAGGCTTCAAGCTTTTGATGAGCTTTACTAACTCTTGTTCCTCCTAGTAGTGATGTTTCACCCTTATCTCCGGTTTTAGTATAAATCTTCATTTCTATTCTTCAACTAGTTGATTGGCTAACTTTCCGTCTATCATACGAATAGTTCTTTTGGCATATTCCGCTATATTTTCTTCATGAGTTACCATAATAACGGTGTTTCCGTCATCATGAATCTCATTAAAGAGTTCCATTATTTCAAAACCACTTTTACTATCTAGGTTTCCTGTTGGTTCATCGGCAAGTACTATTGAAGGATTATTAACTAATGCTCGAGCTATAGCAACACGTTGTCTTTGTCCGCCCGATAATTCGTTTGATTTATGACTTCCTCTATTTCCTAAACCAACTTTCTCTAAA
>CBDUEX010000234.1:0-3949 GCA_965366305.1 uncultured Bacteroidia bacterium
AAAGATATAAATATTAGTATGGAAAGAGATCTTCTCTCCGTTCTATGTGCGAGTTAGAAGTAGAGAAATCGAGCTTTTTGTCTGCAAAATTAGAATGCTGACGGATATGTTGACGGATTTTCTTCCATCTCAAACGTGCATAGGTTCCTCGTATTCTCGGGGGCTTTGCTATTTAAGCTGACAATCAGTATTTAACAAATTTTTCTACGATTGCTTTCTTATTCGTACATATCTGTATAAAATACACCCCTTTACTAAGCCTGGACAGATCAATATTAACCATTTGCACGCCTGGATTGATAATTCCCGAATGGACCTCTTTTCCACCGCTATCCATTAATTTTAGGGTAGTTGTTACTCTTTGTTCCTGATCAAACTCAAGAATAAGCTCGTTCATTGCAGGATTTGGATAAATCTTAATGTTATTATCAAATTTCAAATAAGCAATTGACAATGTCGGTATACTATCCCAATAGGTCACCTTTACATTATTGGTTAATATTGCAGGATTACTATCAAAATAAATGTATCCTGTATTCTGCACTATATCATTATGTTCTATTGATTCTACGGTCGAAACTCTAAAAGTAACAAACCCCTGACTACCAGAGTAATTCGTAGTGCTATCCGGCAGTTTAATATCATTAAACCTGAAGATCAGCACTCTATTCTGACTTATTTCTACGGTCATATTATCACTATGACTACTGTTTATTATTTCTAATGAATTAACATCAAGTTTCTCATTAAGAGTATCCTTAATCACTACGTTAAAAGCCGTGTCATTCCCAGAGTTTTGAAAGCGAATAGTGTACAGGAGTTTGTCTCCTTTTAGTATATAGTTAATTCCATTCTTTTGAGAAGTCTCCGCTAATTTATCATTAGGGTCATAAGAACACCTAATCAATAAATCAAGAATATGAACAGAGGAATCTTGGTTTTCATCAATGAAAAATGTTTGAACTCTGACCTTATCTCCTATCGAAAAACCACTGTCTATTGCTGGCATTTCTAAATAATACGCCAATTCAAAATCTTCTCGTGGATATAATTCTGAGACTATCCAGCCAGCAAGTGAGTCTCCAATTAACGAATCGGGTTCAGTTAAAAAATTTCCAAACTTGGTGAAATGATCTATTTTCACCCAAACCATACCATTATTAATTGTAGTTCCTAAGTTTTTTACAACTGAAGAGAACAATACAGATGTACTGCATCTGGGAAAGCCATTTTGTGTGAAAACTTCGACTTTTGAAAACGTATCAAGTGGCACTATCCCGAAATCATATTTTAATGCATACGCAGAATCTAAAACACTAAATTCATAAGAGATAAAATCACTACTTAGTTTCCAATTCCTTATAGATAAGGTGTCTAAAATTACTTTATATTCTCCCTTCTCAAGGAAGTATGTATAACCACCCTTCTTATCACTATACTTTCCCAATGAGTTAGGCTCAATATTAACTCTAGTGCCACCTAAACCTCTTTCATCTGCGTCTTTCTTGCCATTACCATTCTCATCGTAATACACTACACCCTTTACTGAAGGATCGTTTAGATGATTTTCGTACCAAACAATCTCTTTATCTTTACCAATAGCAATTGCAATGTCCAAATCTCCATCATTATCTAAGTCAGCTGAAATGATTTTACTTGAAATAGTCTCGTGAAGAGGATGACAATTATCATTTATTACTTGTTCCTTTTGGAATGTAGCGTCACCATTATTTTCTAACCATACCAAATTATGGTAAAAAGCTGAAGAAACGACTAGATCCACATCATTGTCTTGGTCCAAGTCGACAGAAATAATATTAAAACCGCCACCAGCATTATATCCTGTGACCACGTTGTTAGTCAACTTAATCTTAGAAGCAAAAGTCTTATCTCCTTCATTTTTATGCCAATAAACATTGCCATAACCTCCACTAATAATATCTTTATATCCGTCTCCGTCTAAATCAGCAGCACAAACAAAGTTGGCATATAAAATACCATCCGAAATTATATCAGTACTACTAAATTGTCCATTACCATAGTTTTCATACCAAATAATTTTTCCATCTCCCCAAGAAGGAGAAACTAAATCCAAATCCCCATCATTATCTAAGTCAGCACAAAATATAGATTCTGATCTATCAGCTACTGTTGAAATCACTTTTTTACTGCTAAAAGCACCGTTTCCAAGATTCTCTAATAATACAATCTCTTTTTCCCAAGGAGCTGTGGCTAGTATATCGTTATCTAAATCACCATCAATATCGCATATGAAAAGACCAATAGCATATGAAACATCTGAGCTTATTATCCGTCGACTAGAAAAACTGTCATGACCTAAATTCTCGTATAAATCTATTGAGTTCGCTCCAGGGTTGGCGAAAACAATGTCTAAATTACCATTACCAGTTATATCTGATAGCCCAATTGCACCAACATTTAAATCTGCTGCTCCGTAGGGAATTCTTTTTGGCTCTTTGAATACACCATTTCCTTGATTCATAGAAACATAACAGATTGAACGATTTCTCCAACCATAAATTAAATCAGTATTCCCATCATCGTTTATATCTCCAAACGTTAAATTGTCACCTCCAAGTGTTCCAGAAGTTAGCACAACTCCACTATCAGAAAACAGACTTCTAACTTGAGCATTGCTATTTGTAATTCCGCATAAGAAGCAGATTACAAATAATATAAAGGCGATATGTCGTTTTAATTTATTCATACGATAAAGACCCAAGCCTATAATAAGATGTTGCTTTATGGCGAACTATTCCGTTCACCCTGCGACTCCGCTCAGGATGACTACAATTCTGTCTCATATCTAACATCTCAATACTCATATCTCACTACTATCTTCTAGTTACGTAGCGGTTTCCCTGTCTTCAATATATGCTGAATTCTCTCCAATGTTTTTCGTTCTCCAAGCAAACTTAAAAATGCTTCTCGTTCAAGGTTTAGCAAGTATTGCTCCGTAACCTTGGTTGGCTGAGTAAGATCCCCGCCCGCCATAACGTAAGCTAATTTTCTGCCTATTAACATATCATGATCACTTGCATATGCACTTATTCCAAAAGCTTCAACACCAGAATATAAAGCTCCTAAAGCAGTTCTGCCTAAAACCAAAATATCGTCTCGTTGTGGTTTTTGAACGTATCCATCGTGGTGCAATTCCAACACTTTTCTTTTTGCTTCTGTAATTACTCGAGCCCCATTAACAACCACTTCATCTTTGTCGTGGTGCATTACACCAATTTCAAATGCTTCATGACCAGAGGTAGCGACTTTTGCGGTCGCAATGGTTTGAAAACGTTCAATGAGTGTAGGCAACTGAGGATCTCCTTCATAAAAACTATCGCTGGTGCGAACTACAAATTCTTTGGTTCCACCACCGCCTGGAATAAGTCCGGCACCTGCCTCCACTAAACCAATATACGTTTCTGCAGAAGCAACAGCTGAATCAGCATGTAAGGTCATTTCACATCCGCCGCCCAATGTAAGTCCGTGTGGTGCCATAACAACTGGTATGCTGCTGTATCGCAATCGCATCACAGTATTCTGGAAATACTTGATGGCCATGTTCAATTCATCAAATTCTTGCTCAATTGCTAACATTAGCATCATTGCCAAGTTCGCTCCGGCAGAAAAATTAGGTGCATCATTACCGATCACTAAACCTTTCCAACCTTGTGTTTCAGCAATTTCAATTGACTTGTTAATAGCAGATAATGTACCGCTGCCAATCGCATTCATTTTAGAATGAAACTCGAGACAAAGCACACCGTCTCCGATATCATGTAGGGTTGCTTCGTTGTTCTTATAAACCGGCTCTGGGCTTCTAAAGTTATCGAGTACTATAAATGCTTCTGTACCTGGAATAACTTCGTATTCTCCTTTAGAAATATTGTAATATTTACGCTTTCCACCTTCAGATTTATAAAAAGAA
>CBDUEX010000235.1:0-3943 GCA_965366305.1 uncultured Bacteroidia bacterium
GAATCCGGATAAATAGAATAAGTTGAAAAATCATCAAAAAACGGAAGAGTCACCGTATCCTTCTTTCCAAATTTATTTCTAGAAATTGGCTTCCACTGATAATTGGGGTGATC
Organism: uncultured Bacteroidia bacterium; assembly: GCA_965366305.1. Taxonomy (GTDB): domain Bacteria; phylum Bacteroidota; class Bacteroidia; order NS11-12g; family UBA9320; genus UBA9320. Next base: position 114 of record CBDUEX010000235.1, read on the forward strand.
CAATTCGAAATTAGTTATCACTGAATTATCGCTTAATGGATAAGTAGTAACCTGAGCTTGAGCAAAATATGCCATTAAGCATGTGCCAATACACAGGGTAAAACGAATAATATATGCTTGTGTTTTCTGCAAGAGTTTAACTTTTATATTGAGTTGCTAAAATAACGATCAAAAATAGTTTTAAGTGTCACGGTCAATCAATAAAATCAAGGATCTGCAACTACAGGAGTTTCGGCTCCTTCTGCACTTCCTCCTCCGCTTGATGTACTATCAGAACCGTAATAGTCTTGGGGCACACCTATCACTAAATCTATTTCAGAATTTCGTTCGATTAATTTACCAGGAGGAATATGATCTGTTGTACCATGCTCCAATTGTTCTAACACAGGCTCGTCGGTTCTACTTCTTACCGATGAATGTGCTTTTTTTATGATCTTTCCTACTTTCAAATGTCGTCTTGAAAGCATGTTTCTAGCTTGAGCCAATGATGTTTCCCCTGCAAGAGATGGAACTTCAACCATGGGAATATTTGCTGAATTGATTACCAAATACACCTTACGTCCGGGTTTAACCATTAAACCAGGAGCCGGATTTTGATTGATAACAGAAAGCTTTTTTGCACCATCTTTATATACCGTATCAATTACTACACCTTCTAAACCCGCATCAGAAAGCTTGTTAATTGCTTTCCTACTCAAGTCTCCTTCTAAATTCTCTACTTTTACCAGTTCGGTACCATGATTGGTGTAGATTTTAGTGAACCACAACATCCCAAGAATCAATAGCAACGTCACTAATGCGATTAACCCGATATTAATTATTAAATTTTTCATTCAAATAAAAGTAACTCCTACTTTTCGTTCGCAATATAATGCCAATGGCTGACACTCATTTCACAATTTGGCTTCGATTTTATTCAAGAATATCATCTTTAGCTACGATTGCATATAAAATGTACCACTGCTACGTCTATGTTTTAATACACAATTGATTCTACCCGCATGCATTTTTCACGAAGGAGTTTGAATAGCTAACGAAATAGTTTTGAAGTATTGTGCTTATTAGCCCAATAAATTGGTAGAGTTCATCGTCATTGAAGCTTCATTATTCTATAAAATTACTTCATTTTTGAAGCAAGGCTTGGTTTGGTACAAGATTTGAACTTATTATCGCATATAGATTAACATCATGAAAAACATTTTTACCCTAATTCTACTCATAAGTTCTGTTATAGCCTTTGCTCAAACAGATAGTACCGATACACCAACAGAAGCTAAGCCAGCATCTGTTTCAACTACCACTTTGCCTGATATTTCATTAAAAAGCATTGATGGCGATGAAGTTAACTTAATGGATTACGGCACAAACGATAAGATTACGATCATATCCTTCTGGGCTACATGGTGTAAACCTTGTATCAAAGAATTAAAAAACGTTAATGAATTAATGGAAGAGTGGGAAGAAGAGTATAATGTTGAGCTAGTAGCAATTAGCGTTGATGATAGCAGAAATACAGCTAGAGTAAAACCAATGGTAAGTGGTTTAGGATGGGATTTTGACGTATTGTTAGATCCTAATGGTGATGTGCAACGTGCAATGAATGTTGCCAACCCTCCTGTAACCTTTTTAGTGGATCAATTGGGGAATATAGTTTATACGCATACTGGATACGTTGAAGGTGATGAATATGAACTAGAAGAGCATATTAAAGAATTGGTAGAATAAGAACTTCCACACTTATGAATTTAGGACCACGGCTACAAGTCGTGGTTTTTTTATCTCCAAAATTTAGCTTTTGCAGAAATCCAACACAGTTGAAAACCAAGTGCTCCATCTAGGAAACCACCCTTTATTAGATACATTTTAATAAATTTAAATAAAGCAGAAATGCTAGCATGAAGTATTGTTGGATAGGGCTTTGACAATGAGGCATACTTCTTCTCACGTTGAATATGATCTTGTTTGTCTTTAATACTGTAATGCAATAAATCACCGGGTAGATGAACTTCAATTAAGGAGGCATTAAATACCAGTTTTTCGTGCACTTCACCTTTCCATTTTACCGCACTTTTAGGAAATAACCGCACCTTTTTATCAGGATACCATCCGGCATGTTTTATCCATTTGCCACAATAATTATTTAAGCGATTTAAAGAATAAATGGTTTTTGAATTCAATTGATTTTTAATCGCATTAATTGAAATAGCTAAAGGTTCTGAAACTATTTCATCCGCATCAATCGAAAGAATATAATCATGAGATGCCTGCTCATTTCCCCAATTTTTGGTGATTGCATAACCTTCCCACTTGTGTTGCAAAAAAGTAACTTTATGGCGTAAACAAATTGCTTGGGTATTATCTGAACTAAACGAATCTACTACCACAATTTCATCCACTACTTGCTGTAATGATAGAATACATTGTTCGATGTATTCTTCTTCATTAAAGGTGATTATAACCGCTGATATTTTTTGATTTTCAGACATAAAAAATCCGGACAATTTTAATCAAAAGTCCGGATAATGTATTTTAAACTAAAATTTAGTGTTTGTGGTTTGGACAACTGTGTGGGTCATCTTGACACGCTTTAGTGCAAGTATGAGCTTGCTCTTCGCCTGTTACTTCAGTTGTAGCGTTAGAATCTGCTTTTTCAGCTTTATCTGCACAACAAGGTTTTTCACAACCTGGCTCACATGCAGCTTTGTCTTTATCAGCACAGCATTCTTTTTTGCAATCTGCTTTACAAGCTTTTTTGTCTTTTCCTTCGCAAGCTTCTTTGTCTTTTCCTTCGCAGCATTCTTTTTTGCATTCTTCTTTACATTCTTTGTCACTGTCTCCACAAGAAGTAATAGCAAAAGTTAAAATAAATAGAAAGCTTAATAATTTGATTGTTTTGTTCATGTATAATGTTAATTTAATATTTGATGTGTTTATAGTGCTCTTGCAGTTACTTTTAACTGCATATCTGCTTGTAAATCTAAGTCATTTTCTAACGCTTCATCGTTTAGCACACTTGTTCTAAGTGTAAATGCTCCACTTTTAACGTGTTCTGCAAGATTTACATCTTCAACATCCATTTCAATTGATGTTGCTGCTTGATCTATATCTGATTTAGACGCTATTAATTCTTCTGACATTCCTAAACCTTTTATGTAGACCTTCACTTCGTTAACAAACGAAAAATCTTCTCCAGCTGGAGCGGTAATGCTGATAGTTAAGTTATTGAACTTTGCTCCTTCAATTTTATCTAAATTGGTGTTGTTATCCGTAAATACATCAGAAGTATTCGTTTGTATTTCTGGACTTGTTGCATCGATTGTTGTGCCTATTACAGCCGCCTTATCCAACGTGTAATTTGTAGAATAATCTACATTAAAACTTACATTGATTCCATCTTCTTCGCAAGCCATTAAACCAACGCATGCAATTATTAGGGGAAATATTAATTTTTTCATGATGCCACAAATATAGCAGTTTCGTTAGACATTAAAGCGAAAGTGCATCATATCTCCATCTTTCACGAGATATTCTTTTCCTTCTACTCGAAGTTTTCCTGCCTCCCTACATTTTGCTTCAGAACCTAACGCGATAAAATCGTTGTAAGCTATCACTTCAGCTCTAATAAATCCCTTCTCAAAATCTGTGTGAATTACACCTGCAGCTTGGGGTGCTTTGAAGCCATCAGTGATTGTCCAAGCTCGCACTTCCTTTTCTCCTGCTGTGAAATAAGTGATGTAATTAAGTAATTTATAGGCTGCCTTTATAATTCTATTGACTCCACTTTCACTTAAAACCATCTCATCTAGAAACATCATCTTGTCATCCTCTTC
>CBDUEX010000236.1:0-3934 GCA_965366305.1 uncultured Bacteroidia bacterium
TCCTTCTTCGCTTAATTTTATATCAATTTCACCATGACCGGCACCTCCATACATGGGATATCCACCCACGGGATTGGTCTTTTCAAAACCAAGTGAGTAGTCATCCATAATTTTGGCTTCAAATCTAAATTCTGGTATAATTCCACCAGAAATAAACGTACCTGGAAATGAAAGATCTGCGGTGCTGAAATCATCCATGTTTTCTATAACAAATGGATCTACTTCAAAATGGAATTTGTCTTTTGGATAAGCTCCGTTGTGTATGCTCTTTTTATCATACGCAATTTTTGCTCCTTTTCTACTGGTAAATCGGGGATATTCTGGATGGTCTGCTAAACCAGATTTATTGGTTGATTTATCAATTTCAAGGGTTCCATTAATGTCTCGCAATACCGATTTGACTGCTACTAATCTATTTTTCCCTTCTAAGTCTTCTGTAAAAATCACCATCTCATCTATTTGGTCGGAAGTGATATCAAAGTCATAATAATCGAAGTTGTATTTCTTACTATAAAAATCAAACTTACCTGCAGTTAACTTACCACCGAATTCCATTCGCCTTTTATGTTTTAAAATAACGGTTTGGTCCGATGGGAAAGCATATACTGATTGGCTATCACTGAATCGAAATGCACGAACGCCTTCCAATACAAAGTTGTTGTTTATCAAATCTAGGTAACCATTGGAACGAGCACCAATTACTGAACTAAACCGAATTACATCGTAATCGGCCAATTTCATGTGTGCGAGTACAGCATGGTCTAGCTTTTTTCTAACCTTAATCGAGTCAGTTCCTGGATTGAAGAAGATATATCCTAAATCTGCTAATTCTACAATTTGAGGTTTAAGGTAAGTTTGTTTACTACCCATCCAATTGGCGTATTCTGTAAAAGTAAATTCACGCAAGCGATGTCTAATTACGAAATCACGCATCTTAGAGAGAGGGTGATAGGTTAGCATTCCCCGAGGGATTCTTTCGTAACGAACTTCCTTGTAAAAATCAGTAGATTCAACAATGGCCTTTGCATCTTCTCCAATCATGTCGAATTCAATTTTTGGGAGATCCAGACGCCAAACTACTTGGTCCACATAGATTTCCACTTCATGGTCTGAATTAAAAAAAGGAGCTTGTTGTAATCCATCCTTTCCTCTGGTTAACAAAAGAACTTTATTCTCTAAATTTAAATTGAATTGAATCTTTGGGTGATAAATTTCACCACTATCTGTGTAGATGTAAACTTCAGAATTTAGAGCGGTAATTTTATTTTGTTTAAGACTGAAATACTCAGATTTTGCGACAATCCTTTTTTTGTCTTTGTAACTTATTTCAACAATAGAAGGGTTCTTGGCAGAGCCATTTGCAATAATTTCTGCACCTTTCATGGCATAGCCACCTTTAAACTTCACCCGATTATCGAGATATGAACCCAATTCTAAATTTTGTTGATACGACGTGAATTGTGGGAATTGTGATCGTAGCAAGCGTTCTTCTTCAATTTCATCAGCACTGGAAGCTCGATCTCGTAGGTTTCCCATAATAGATTCATTCAAGAAGTCAACATTGGTGAACATAACACTGTCTATATTTAGCTCAGCCCTATCAAAACGTAAGGAGTAGTTTCCTTGGATATCTGCATATATGTTGTCTTTACCAAAACCAACACGTTCCCAAGTTATTCTTCCTTTTGTTCCTTCCCACACATCATTATCCAAGTAATAGCTACCAGAGGTATTGTAAATCCTTATCTTATCAATGTCTGCCTGGCCTGTTAAATCGATGTTTTCAAATGAAATTTTTACACGATTTCCTTCAAAGCTAAAGTTGTAATTATTTTTTGAACTGTACCAATTTTTGGAAGGAGATGCATAGAGTATGTTTTCTTTAAATAGGTTTCTAGATGCAGTAAGTAGAGTAAGGAAGGTTTTATTTCCACTTTGTACAGCTGGCAATAGAGCCTTCATCCAACTATCGTATTTTTCAACATCCACGGAATCTTTTCCCAATAGAATTGTTTCGGTAAACAAAACGAAATCGGGGATTCGTAAATCATTCATGAGCATTTCATTGCTCACCTTCATAATGGTACGCTGTTCATCTTCAGCGAAGTATCCAGCATTCCATTTTTCTGTAAACAGTGCTACAAAAGCTTCTCCCTCTTTTGTATTTTTAGTAGCGATGTATTTGTTAAATTCTTGAATATAAACTTCAGGTTTACGGCTAAAGCTTCGCGGTTGAGCATAGGCTGCAACACTTATTAAAATCAAGAGAAGTGATAGTATTTTTTTTTGAAATGCCATGTTATTTAAAAGTAAACCGGGTTTGTAACCAATGGTTGTCTGTATTGTAGTCAATTAATTTCAAATGATGTGCCGTTGCTGCTTTTTGCAACGTATCTAAGTCGGTATCTAAGAAGCCACAGAGGATAAGAGTACCGCTATCATTCAGTTTATCAACAAATTGAGGAAGTAAATTTAGATTAATGTTCTTTACAATGTTACTTACAATTATGTCGAATTTATGAGTCAAGTGTGTCAGATTATCGGCCTGTTGAATTTCAACGTTTTTTACTGCGTTTAATTGCACGTTTTCGGTGGTGTTTTCCACAGAGTGAATATCATAATCGATGGCTATTACTTGTTTTGCCCCTTTTTGAGAAGCAAGAATTGCAAGCAAACCACTTCCGCAACCCATGTCGAGAACTGTTTTGTCGTTACATTCAAGTTTCTCTAACGCCAAGGCAGACAATTGTGTAGTTTCATGGTGTCCTGTTCCAAATGCCATTTTAGGAAGTATAATAATGTCGTGTTTTACATCTTTGGCCGGATGAAAAGGTGCTCTAACATGAATGTTCAATCCGATGTCAGAGTCTTTAAAGTTTTCTTCCCAAAGTGTATTCCAATTTTGGTCTTCTACATCGTCGATAAACTCAGCCACCAAATTAAATCGACTTAATAAATCGTCTGCAGCAGTTTTGCTGAAAATGGTTGACTTACAATAGGCAATTAATCTTCCATTTTCATAAACACTTCCATCAAAACCTTGTTCTTGTAACAGGTAGGAGATTGTTTCTGATTGCTCATCATCACAGGCAATATGTACTGCTTTGTAGCTCATTATTGATAGCTACAATATTAATTTGTCATTCGTTGGATTAATCCTAAACTTGTGAACAATTCATTGAAACATCAAGCTCAAAAAATCGCCTCTCAATGGTTTAAAAATCGAAACTGGAAGATGTTTGGTTTTCAGAAAGAATGTCTATCTCATTTTTTTGATGGTAAAAATGGCTTGCTCAATGCTCCAACTGGAAGTGGAAAGACCTATGCTCTTGGATTGCCATTCTTGCTTCACGATAAACTAAAAGGAGATTATAAAAAGGGTTTGAAGGTGCTTTGGATTACACCGTTGCGTGCACTTTCTGTGGATATAACAAATGCGTTGCAAGAGGCTGCAGATGAGCTAGAAACTGGCTGGAGAGTTGAACGGCGAAGTGGCGATATTTCTTCTGCGAAAAAACAGGCTCAGTTTAAAAATAGTCCGGATTGTTTAGTAACTACGCCAGAAAGTTTGCAAATAATGTTGGCTCGAAAAGGATATGCGAACTACTTCAAATACTTAGACGCTGTAATTGTAGATGAATGGCATGAGTTGCTGAGCAGTAAGCGTGGTGTGCAAGTAGAACTAGGCTTAAGTCGATTGAAGCACATTGTTCCTAACTTAAAGATTTGGGGTATTTCGGCTACCATCGGAAATATACAGGATGCAGTAGATGTTTTAATGGGAGACAAAGCATCGCTGGATAAAACAGTTTTTGTTCAATCCAATATCAAAAAGAAGCTAAAAATTAGTACACTGCTGCCAACGAAGATGGAAGACATGCCTTGGGCAGGCCATTTGGGTATGAAACTAATTGATAAAGTGCTACCAATTATT
>CBDUEX010000237.1:0-3931 GCA_965366305.1 uncultured Bacteroidia bacterium
TTTATCATTTAATAATAAGGAGAGTTCTTTTGTTAGTCTTTCTGTACTAAACTCGTCTTGAATTAATTCTGTGATGCATGGTTTATCCAAAATTAAATTAACCAAAGAGATGTATTCTAATTTAACCAAACGTTTCCCGATTTGATAAGAGATATTATTCATTTTATAACAAACCACCTGAGGAACTCCCATTAATGCTGTTTCTAAGGTCGCCGTGCCAGAGGTAACTAATGCAGCTTCACATTGCGACAATAACGAGTACATATCGTTTTTGATTAACGTAAGATTGTCACCAAAACCATGGTAAAAAGCATCGTCAAAACCCGGGGCTTGTGCAATAAGAACTTCATATCCTTTGAACTGATGAATTACTTCCAACATAATAGGAAGTGAGGTTTTAATTTCTTGTGTTCGGCTGCCAGGGAGTAATGCTATTTTCTTTGATTTTACATTGTTCTTATGTGTCTCTAGATATTCGTCAACTGTTTCCTTACTGGGATTGCCCACATAGATAACATCCACGTTGCGTTGTTTAAAATATTCTTTTTCAAAAGGAAGAATGCTGTATAATTGGGTGACGTATTTTTTGATTAGCTTGACTCTATTTTCTTTCCAAGCCCACACCTTTGGAGATATGTAATAGTGCACTGGAATGCTTAATCCGTGTGCAAATTTGGCAATTTTAAAGTTGAAACCGGGATAATCCACCAGCACAACAGCATCTGGTTTCCATTCTTTTATGTCTTCCTTTATACGAGCTAAATTTCGAGCTATTTTTCTGAGATTTGTAACAACTTCCCAGAAGCCCATTATAGCCATCTCTTTTTGATGAATAACTAATTCTTGTCCTGCCGCTTCACTTTTATCACCACCCATTCCTCTAAATTCTGAAGAGTCATCGCGTTTCTTTAACTCGCTCATTACACGAGATGCATGATTGTCTCCTGAAGTTTCTCCTGAAATGAAATAGTACCTCATAGCGTTACATTAACGTGAAATATACAATAATCAACCCAGATATGATGGTTGCGAACACAATTCCTTGTCCCGTTTTTAGCCGATTAGAATTTACAAACAAGAAGAAAGGAGCCAAGTTAAACAACGTAGCAATCTTAAGCCAAGGAGCGAGGGTACCGGTGGTAAACCCTGTTTTTAAGAAAACGAAAAACGACAAATGTTCAAATTTGTAAATATTGATTCCAAAGAGAATTATCATTGGACCAATTACACCTATTAGCAAGCCAAAAATTCGATTGTTTAATTTGTTTTTCATGCTATAAATCCCAGGTGTTTAAGGTACCAATAGCGTGATGAGCAGTTAAATCAAACTGAACTGGAACAATAGAAACAAATCCATGAGCCAGTGCCCATTCGTCTGTGTCTTCACCTTTGTCCATATTATTAAATTTGCCAGTTAACCAAAAATAGTTTCTACCATACGGATCTTCTCGTTGATCAAATTCTTCCACCCATTTAGCCTTAGCTTGTCGGCAAACTTTTGCACCTTTTATGTCCTCTAGACTTCCTTTCGGGATATTCACATTCAACAATGTATCTGAAGATAAACCGTGTTTAATAACATTGGTAGCGATTTTATTCATATATACTTTAGACGCTTCAAAATCGGCATCCCAGCTATAATCCAAAAGTGAAAATCCAATAGAAGTAATGCCTTCAATAGCTCCTTCAACTGCGGCACTCATAGTGCCAGAATAGATAACGTTTATAGATGAATTTGATCCATGATTTATGCCAGAAACCAATAGATCAGGCTTGCGGTGTAATACTTTGTCTACGGCTAATTTTACACAATCTGCAGGAGTTCCACTGCATTGATAGCTTTCAACTTCATCTCCAAATTGATTGTTTTTATCCAAACGAAGCGGTTTGTTGATGGTAATAGCATGTCCCATTCCACTTTGTGGACTATCAGGGGCAACTACCACAACTCTACCCAGTTTTTTCATTACTTCAACGGTAGCTTTTATACCCGGAGCAGTAATGCCATCATCATTTGTTATTAGTATTAATGGAAGATCTTTACTCATTTTGGGGCGAAGATAAAACTTATAACTATTAGTTTATAGTTGTTGGTTGGTAGTTGATAGTTTAGATGCAAAGGCCATTGGATTTTTAGACTTTTAGTATTTCAGGAATCGATTAATTACTTAACAAATATTTTGTGCTAAATCAAACACTAAACCATTGTCTAATATCTTTAAATCCTAGCCTCCAAAATCTAACTACAAATCACTAGATTTGCTGAAATGTTACTCAGCCTTAAAGTTAAAAATTATGCCCTCATTTCAGATGTTGAATTAAGCTTCGATACGGGTATGAATATAATTACGGGTGAGACCGGGGCTGGTAAATCAATTTTAATTGGTGCAATGGGAATGGCTCTTGGTAATCGTGCAGATACATCTGCTCTTAGAAACAAAGAAGCCAAGTGCGTTATTGAAGCAGTTTTTGATATAGAAAATTATAAGCTACAATCGTTCTTTAAAGAAAACGACTTAGACTATGAAACTCATTCCATTTTAAGAAGGGAAATAACCACAAGTGGTAAGAGCAGGGCATTCATCAACGATACTCCGGTAAATCTCAAAGAACTCTCACTTTTAGGTGGTCAATTAATAGAGATTCATTCGCAGCATGATAATCTACAGCTGTTTAAAAAAGAATTTCAGTTTTACAGTTTAGATGCTCTTAGCAACAACCTGAGTTCGCAGCTGGAGTTTTCAGAATTGTTTGAAGCATACAAACAAAAGCAAAAAGCGTTGAATGAACTGAAAGAAAAGGAAGCTGAATTGGCAAAAGAAGCTGATTTTAACCAGTTTTTATTCGATGAGCTAGCTGCCGCAGAATTGGAAACATCAAACGAGAAAGCGTTAAACGACGAACAAGAACTACTTGAAAATGCAGAAGAACTAATTCGAACGTTCTCGGAAGCAGACCAACTGTTTAGTGGAAGTGAGTATGCGGTTATTGAGCAGTTGCAAAATTTGAAGCGGGTGTTATCTTCTCAGAAAACGAGTATTACCAATGCGTTAGTAGAACGTTTAAACGCCGTTATTATTGAACTTCAAGATATTGCGTCAGAAGTGAGTACTTCAGCCGACAATGTAGAGGTGAATCCAGAGCGATTGGAGTTAATCAATGAAAAATTGGGAGTATTGTTCAATTTAAAAACCAAGCATCGTGTACAAGGAATTGACGAGCTCATTGAATTTCGTAATTCGTTAGAAGACAAGCTCGGAGAATCACACTCGTTGGGCAATGAAATTGTGAAATTGGAGAAAGAGTTAAATGCAACATATCAATTGCTTCAAAACAAGGCATCCAATTTAAGTCAGACTCGTAAGTCAAACGTAGCCAAAGTAGAATTGCAATTAAACGGCCAATTAGAACAATTAGGCATGCAACATTCTCGCATTAAGTTTCACTTAGAAAAAGAAGAAATTCTTAGCAGTTTCGGCTTTGATAAATTGGAAATTCAACTATCGTCAGATAAAGGGAAAACGTTTAGTGATCTTAAGAAATCGGCATCTGGTGGCGAGTTAGCACGAATTAACTTGAGTGTAAAAAGTATGTTGGCCGATTTTGTTCAAATGCCAAGTTCCATTTTTGATGAAATAGATACAGGTGTTAGTGGAGAAATTGCTAGCAAAGTAGGAGGGATGATGAAAGAAATGAGTACTAACCAACAGGTGATTGTGATTACTCATCTTCCTCAAATTGCATCTTTAGGGAGCAATCATTTGTTTGTTTATAAATCTGAACATGCAAACGACATTGAAACTAAAGTGCGAACACTTACTGGAGATGAACGAATCAATGAGATTGCGAAAATGATTAGCGGTGATAATCTTACCGAACACGCGGTAGAGCAGAGTAAGACGTTGTTGCGAGGTTAGCCTTATTCATCTTT
>CBDUEX010000238.1:0-3927 GCA_965366305.1 uncultured Bacteroidia bacterium
TCCAATTGATTTGCCATTTAAAAGAACTGGGATAACGTAGTTCGTTTCTTTTTTGGAGATATTGTTTAAAGTAAAGATGAAACTGCGAGGTCCTTCTTTGGTCCATTTTAGATTCTTAATGTCAAAGTCACCAATCTTCTTTACAATTCCTTTTACATCGTTCAATTCAGCTACATCGTCGGTACTAATTTTACCTGTTAAGGTGAGTTTGTTGGGTGAATTGATGTTTTGAGGTGTAAGGTCTAAACTGTTTAATGTAAAGTCTTGAATGTAGGTTTCAAAGACAACTGGAAAGGTTGTTTGTTCGAGCTCCTCATCAATAATGTCAGCAACATTTAATGCCACTTGGTATCGTTCACCACTTGCCAAATTGGAAGTAGGTCGAATTGTAACCGTTCTGGCATTAACCACTTCAATGGTGTAATCGAAATTTGGAGTAGTCTTGATATGCTTTCTGAGTAAAGCCTCGTTTTCGAGCAAGCTAAGCGGCAATGAGTCTTTAAAAACCACTCTAATTGGGCTGGTTTTTGAAACCATTCCTGAAGTATAAGCAGAAATGTAGTTTTTAAATGGAAGATCTGCATTGGTAGGAATATCAATTTTGGAATGCTTGCAAGCTGCAAGAAGAAGCACTGAGATGGTAAAAAACATTAATTTTTTCATGGCGTTTAATCAATTTGTTATCTCAAACCTAAGATCAACACTACCTTATATAGGAGTAGTTTTATTGTTCGCCAGCGGAATTCTATTAAGTGCGGAGAAATGGTATTTTTTTGATTTTATGTAATTTTAGATAAGTCAATTGCTATTTTAGTATCATTGTAACTTATGAAATTGCAAAGAAGTTTAATCGTAGTTTTAAGTCTTATTATTACCAGCAATCTATTTGCTTGGGGCAAGACAGGTCACCGAGTTGTAGGCTATGTTGCTCAAGACCATTTATGTAAAAAGGCAAGTAAAAAAATCAATAAAATATTGACTTCTTATTCCTTAGAAATGAGTGGAAACTACCTCGATTTTATTCGTTCTGATAGTAATTATCGATTCATGAATTCGTGGCATTATGTATCTATTCCTGATGGCAAACGCTATGAAGACATTACCCCCAATCCCAAAGGTGATGTAATTGCAAAAATTGAGGCTTTGATAGAAGAATTAAAATCAAAACAATTTACTACTGTGGCAGATGAAGAATTTGCAATAATGGCTTTGGTACATTTGGTTGGAGATCTGCATCAACCTCTTCATGTGGGATTAGCAGAAGACCGCGGTGGAAATAGCATTGATGTAAAATGGTTTGGTGAAGAAACCAATTTGCACCACGTATGGGATGGCAGTTTAATAGACTTTCAAGAATTGAGCTACACCGAGTTTGGGAATCATATTAATCGTGGAATAAAAAAGTCTCAAGTTAAAAGTTGGCAGGCGACCACGGTTCGCGATTGGGCACATGAAAGTCAGGATTTACGAAAAGCTTGTTACCAGTTTGATGAAGATGCTTATTTGAGTTACGATTACAACTTTGCACATATTAAAACCATAGAGCAACGTTTGTTGCAGGCAGGAATTCGATTGGCAGGATTATTAAACGAGATTTACGGTTAGAATTTGGATGCTTCATATTGCTTTGCTAGCAAAATGACACAAATCGTATTAATCATTTCTTGATAAACCAATTGCGATTCACTTACTTTGAGGAATCCAATGATTAACAGGTACTTCTTATTTGGCTTTCTGTTTTTTCTTGGTATAACTACTCAGGCACAATTTACACAAATTGGTGAAGGGGGATTTGAAAGTAATCTTTATGGTCCCATTACCACGAGTAACTCCAGTCAATCTTATAGCAGATATGCTTATATCTATCCAGCGGGTTCTTTTTCAAACCTGAAACACGGTGATAGTGTTGTGGCTATTGGGTTTAAAAATGGATTGAATACCGGTTTAACGGGAAACAATAATTTAAAAATATTTATAGCATCTAGCAGTCAAGCTGATTTTGGCTCAGGGTCACTAAATTGGCTTGCGGAAACAAGAGATGGTATGGTAAAAGTGTTTGATGGGAATCCAAATTCGCTGAATGCACCTAAACCAGGTTTTACAATCATTCAATTTAATCAGGCCAACACCTTTAAGTTTGATACTTCAGGAGGAGCAGTCCATTTTAAGTTACTTGTAGAGTTCACACAAGAGTCGAGTGAAACTCCATTTGATTGGGCTTGTGAAAGCAGTTTTTACGTACCTGCATTTGTTTCCAATAATGAAACCAAATATATTAGTGGAACAGGAGTTCTTGATAGTTTATGCAATGTAAGCACCAGTATTAAGCCATCTTTACAATTGTTTTTCCCTCGTCAAGAACAAGATTTAGAAGTGCTAGAAATTCAGTGCTTGGCAAGTCAATCAGTATTGATGCAACAGTCAGATAGCATCAAAGTTTTAGTTAGAAACATAGGGAAAGATTCTTCCAACAGTGCAGAAGCTTACTTAAAAATTTCTGGATCTTCTAATCATATGGATACAGTAAGTTTAATTGCTCTTGCACCTCTAAGCACAACAGAAGTGACTTTTGCAAACCATAATAAGGTTAGAATTGGCGAAGAAGTACTTGTGGTTACATTAGGTTCAGATGATAATGTGTCAAATAACTCTAAGACATTAGTAAGAGATATTACTTATAATATCCTATCCTATACCAACAGTCAGTCTGGGAATGTGGCTGGACTTAGTGGCCAGGATGCCGTATTTGCAGCAAGGTATAGCTGTGAAAATATTGAAAAACTAGACTTTGTTGAAGTGGATTTTGTTTCTGCTGGCGAGTTTTATCAAATAGAAATTTTTAAAGAGCATACATCAGGAGGCAGCCCCGGAGTATCTATCTATAAATCGGATACACTAACTACTTCATCCGGAATAAACAGGGTTTCTATTAATTCTGCAATATACGTAAGCGGTAATTTTTATGTGGGAGTTAAAGTGGTGAACAATTCCAATTTATCGTTAACTGGTACATTAGAAGATCCTCTTATATCACGAACCTTCTATTACCTACAACCTACACAGGATTCTACTTGGAAAGATCTTGCATACTTCTCAAATTATCGGTTGTCTATTGTGCCAATAATTACAACGGCAAACGATGTTTATGTAAAAGAAATTGTAATCCCTAGTCCAAATGATTCATTCTTTTATAGTCCTTTAGACTCTATCGAAATTGAAGTTGATATCGTAAACAAAGGATACTTGCCTCAATCTGTGTTGAATGTAAAACTAGAGATACTTAATAATTTTAATCAAGTTGTATTTAGCAACACTCAAACTACGAGTATGGGAATTGGGGATTCCTTGACTTTAACATTTGAAAAGTTTAGTCGCTCTTGGATCGGAACATTAACTGCTCGTGTTACATCTGAATCTAATCTTGATTTGATCGAAGAGAATAGTGTTCTTGATGCCACTTTTTATATAGTTAAAGAGCACGATTTTTCGGTCAATTTTATTTTCGAACCTACTCCTGCTGACACTTTTGAAGTAAATCAAGACGGTTTTTGGCCAAGAATTCGAGTTTTTAACTATGGAGCAAATGGAGAGTTAGATGTGCCCGTTATATTTCAAATTGTCCAAGATGAAGCCATCTTGTATCGGGATACATTATTGGTTTCTCTGGCTCCTGAATTTAGCAAAATAGTTACCTTCGATTCTGTAACACTCACCGAAATTGGGGAGTTAGAAATACGGTTTTTTGTTGTGCTTGATGCCGATTCATTTCCAGAAAACGATACCCTAAGTGCCACTATATTTAGCAGAGCAAGCGATGATTTAGAAGTAGATTCATTTTTGAAACCATCGTTTCAAGAGAAGTTTGAAATAGACACCAATTTCTTACCCAAAGTGAAGGTAGTTAACAATGGAGTTTACGATCGATTG
>CBDUEX010000239.1:0-3917 GCA_965366305.1 uncultured Bacteroidia bacterium
TCTTGCACAAGTTCAGGAGACAATGCCGGAATTGAATTTTCACCAAACATGTACATATCTCAAGCATACGAACCTTTCTCTCAAGAGAAAAGCTTTGAGAACAATCCAAATGGAATGACCATGCGTTTACCAGTTAATGGCACCATTGCTAGAGGTCAAAGTGCATTTGTTTATCCTCATCCAAACACAGGAGATGGATATGCAGCAAGTGCTTCTTTTGCATCTTGGGTACCAAAAACACAAGAAAATGTAGACGAAGGGGAACGTTTGTACACCATTTACTGTTCACATTGTCACGGTAAAAAAGGTGGAAACGACGGACCTATATTTAAAGAGAAGAAAATGCCTGGTCCAAGTTGGCCTTCATATGATTCAGAATACATCCAAAATTTACCTGATGGAAAAATCTATCACGTTATAACGTATGGTAAAGGTTTAATGGGTTCTCATGCAGCTATGCTGGATCCAGACGAACGTTGGAAAGTAATTCATCATGTACGAAAAATGAGTTTAGGTGAGGCCTTTACTTATGATGCTGCTGGCACAGCAAGTGGAAGTAGTGACATGAATGCTGCAAATGTGGGAGGTTCTGTATTTCCTGGATCTGCTGCCGACCAACAAATGGTTTTAAATGCAATGGCTCAAGTCTTATTTAAAGGATTGCCAAATAGAAAAGCATTAAAAGATGAATCATTCACACACCTTGATAAAATTGCAGATTATTTGAAGGCTAATCCTTCATTTAAAGCAACAATAATTGGCCATACTGGAACAACAATTACAGCAGATGGAGCTGAAGAGTTAAGCAAAGACAGAGCAAACACTGTAGTTGAATACTTAGCATCCAAAGGAGTAAGTGCAGCTAATCTTAAAAGCAAAGCTGGTGGAGATGATGCGAATCTTGAAGAGAATATGTCTACAGAAGGTAGACAATCGAATAGAAGAGTGGAAATAGAAATTTACAAATAATAACGAATCAGATAGTAATGGGACACCATATAATAAACGACGTATCGCAAGAAACTTTTAAGTTCACAGGAAGAGCTAAAATGATTGCTATTTTGCTATTTGTAGTAGGAGCAATTGTTGCAAGCATCGGTGCAATGCAAGTGAGAGATCACTGGGATGATCCGCATGTTGACGCAACTGAACAATCTGAAGGTGAGGCAACACATGTTGAAGATAACCACGCAACACTTATCAATCACGAAGCAAATGAAGCACATCCTGCAACAGATGCTCACGCAGCTGAAGAAGCACATGGCGATGATCACGCTGCAGGCGGTCACCATGAAGTAACTTGGATGACTCGTGTTTGGGCTAATTTACTGATGAATAGCTATTACTTTTGGTTATTTGGAGTTGGAGCCTTATTCTTTATTGCTGTAAACTATGTAGCCAATGCAGGTTGGGCAGTTATGCTTAAGCGAATAATGGAAGCACAAACAAGTTATCTATTGGTAGGTTCAATTATCTTATTTGCTGTTGTTTTAGCTGGTAAAGATCAATTGTATCATTGGGTGCAATACTTTAGTGATGACGCAGCTCCAACTGATGCCATATTAGAGAGTAAAAGCTGGTTATTAAATACAAGCTCAATCTTCTTTTTTATTCCTTTTGTACTGATTGTTTGGTACTTAATTAGAATGAAATTAAGAAGCAACAGCATTAAAGAAGACAACCAAGAAGGATTATCGATGTTTAGAAATTCAACAAGATGGTCTGCAGGATTTATCTTCTTCTTTGCATTTTCATTCTCTGCATTATCTTGGTTAATAATTATGAGTATTGATGCTCATTGGTATTCTACCATGTTCTCTGTATATAATTTTGCTGTTTCATTTGTAACGGCACTTACCGTAATGATGCTTATTCTTCTGTATTTAAAATCACAAGGATACATGGAAATGGTGTCGGATGAGGTAGTACATGATTTAGGTAAATTTATGTTTGCTTTCTGTATATTCTGGGGATACATATTCTTAAGTCAGTGGTTATTAATTTGGTACACCAACCTTCCAGAGGAAACAGTGTACTTTAATGCACGACTTACCGATTACTTTAAACCCATGTTTAGAGCCAATATTCTAATGAGTTTCTTGTTCCCATTCTTAATCTTAATGATGAGAAACGCGAAAAGAAATCCAAAGGTATTGTTACTCGCAGCATCTATCATTTTAATCGGACATTGGATTGATATGTTCTTAATGGTAATGCCAGGAACTGTAGGTGAACACTCAGGAATAGGAATGTTAGAAATAGGAACAACGATGGCATTTGCTGGTTTGTTTATCTATATCGTGCTTAACTCATTGAGTAAGGCAAACCTTTATACTAAGAACCATCCATATCTGTTGGAATCTGCCAACCACGATGTTGGACCATAAAACTTTATAGCCTAGGCTAACTAAAAACCATCAGTATTCCTGGTGGTTTTTTTTTGCTCTTGTGTAACTTAGGATATGTAAACGTTGAACTTCAAGTCGTAGATTCGTGCCATAATCATGAAGAATAACATCCTTATCGCCTTTGGTATCATTGCATTAATCATTAGTATCGTTAGTTGTAATCAAAAACAGGCATCCAATTCATCTACCCCAGAAGAGCTTGCTACTGGATTTCAACTTTTAGAAGCAAATTGCTTCACTTGTCACAGTCCAAGAGGCGGCATGGATGTACGAGTGGCTCCACCTATGATTGCCATTAAAAAGCATTATATCAATGAGAACACCAGTAAAGAGGAGTTTACCAACGCACTTATTGCATTTGTAACTCATCCTTCAAAAGAAATCAGTAAAATGCCAGGAGCACGAAAGAAATTTGGTTTGATGCCACAAATGGATTTCAGTGAAGAACAATTAACTCAAATTGCTGCTTATTTGTACGAAACAGAAATAGAAGCTCCTGATTGGTTTGAAGAACACTATCAACAAGAACGTAAAAAACACGGTAAAGCAAATACAACCCTCACATCCTTAGAAAAAGGGAAAAAATATGCGATGGCAACCAAAGCAATATTGGGTAAGAATTTGCTGAATGCAATCAACACAAGAGGTACCGCAAGTGCCGTTGAATTTTGCAATACCAAAGCACTTCATTTTACGGATAGCATGGCACTGGTTCAAGGAGTTAAAATACAACGTTTAAGCGATCAACCACGTAATCCCAACAACTTAGCCACTGAACCATTCTTAAGCAAGATACAAGCCTACAAAACACGATTAGCAGCAGGAGAAGAGTTAAGTGGTGGAAGTATTACCATGAATGAGAAAAGCTACAACTACTATCCTATTGTAACCAATGCGATGTGCTTGCAATGCCATGGTGAAAAAGAAAGTCAAATTAAACCAGAGACACTAAAGAAATTAGCCCGCCTCTATCCTACTGATCAAGCAACTGGGTATACTGAAAATCAAGTAAGAGGTGTGTGGGTGGTGGAAATGCTCTAAAACGAATACGCAAATCCGGCAGTCATCGTGCCAAAGTGGAGCCAGTTTTTCACATAACCATCACTTGGTCCGTCGGTATTATCTGAAGTGCCCACTGCACCTCCGCCAAGATATCGTAGGTTTAAGAAAGCATCCACTTCCTTATTCACTTTTAAACCTCCACGAAAACTAGCATCTAATATGGCCCCTACTATCTCATTATCGCTTCCATTAAGATAGCTGACTGGAGCGTATATTCCATCTGCTTCCAACGCTGTATAGGCACGTTCATTTATCTGATACCGACTTCTAATTTTAAATGCAGGTACAATCCCTACATTTCTATTGGTTCTAAATCGCTCTCCATCCAAGGACTCAAATGAACTAGTTGCATTTCGTATTTGAACTGTACCACCAATACCTAAGCTCCAAGATGCATTATTGGGCATCATTTCGCTCAAATAGCTGAAACGATAGAAAGGGAAATTA
>CBDUEX010000240.1:0-3912 GCA_965366305.1 uncultured Bacteroidia bacterium
TTAAAGAAACACTTTCATATTCTGGATTACGTTCTGGGTGTTGAGCGGTAGTTGAACTGCTTGTGGTATAGCTTCTACTTCCTGCCAAGAGGTTCACAAAAGGAACTACTTTATTTTGATCGTTAAAGTTTACACGTACCAAGCCCAAAAATCCAAACATGCTGTTTTTTACTTTGAGAACTCCATCGTCTGCAACTGGTGTTGCCAATGCTACATCAAATGATTTAGACTGCATATTGGCAAAATCCATTCGAGCACCTACTTGGAAATTATACGGTGATTTATACGGATATTTTCGAGTTAAGTAGGACAGATTCAATCCCCATCCTTCATCATACTCAATATCTTTAAGTTCGCTTTGAGGACATGCGGCATGAAAACCAACTCCTATAGATCCTTTACTTACAGCGGTTTGTGCGGATAGCGACCCTGCAAATGCTAAAATAACTAGTAGTGTAATCTTTCTCATATGGCAAATAATTTCAAATATAGTGCCACTATTTCAATTTTGGATTGTTAAGATGTCGCTCTCCATCTCGTTTTGTCTTCTTTTCTAGATTCTTTAAAAGTGCTTGCTCCAAATTAATATTGGTTTGGTTTGCCAAACACATCAACACAAATAGTACGTCGGCCATTTCATCACCAAGGTCAACTTTTTTATCCGATTCTTTAAAACTCTGCTCGCCATACTGACGCGACATTACACGTGCAACTTCGCCCACTTCTTCCATCAACAATGCAGTATTGGTTAGTTCATTAAAATACCGAACTCCCGTTGTATTTATCCATTTATCGATGGTTTGCTGTGCTTCTGTAATTGTCATAATGCAATATTACAACAAAAGAAAAGTGAATGCAGCAATTAGAAACTCCAAGTATTCTTACTTGGATTGTAAGGTTCTAACGAGAATTTAAAACCACTGCGAAAACCCGCTTGGTTGCTCTGAGAAACTACGTAGTAGATTCCTAAACGAAGGCGTTCTTTACCTATTTTAAATATGCGATTGATTCCGCCAAACAGCTCTGAATAATTGTAATTTCGTTCGGGTACATACAGTATTCCTCCTCCAGCCATTGTCTTAATTTTCAATTGCTTCAAACCCGGTATTTTACTGGTTAAAAAACCATTAAATTGGTGAACATAATGACTTTCTAAAAAGCCCTTGAACGTAGGGAAGGTGCTGTCTATCATCTGATAACCATACATAGGAGGGAGGAAGAAATAAGGATCTCCACCGCGTTGGTATTTGTAGTCCATTATTTTAAGACTGCCGGTATCTAAAAAGCCCCCAATCATAATATTATACTCTGAAGTACCCAGTACACCAATGTTGAACAACTGCCGAATTGAAAAATCCAAGTATTTATAATCAATGCTGGAATTTAACACGTTTGGAACTGCCTGTTTGTAGGTTAAACTGAACGTTGGGTACTTAGAACCCAACACAATTTTTTCCTTGGGTTCTTGAATGTACAGCTGTTTGGGAGTGAATTCGATTCCAATGGAATAGTCAAAAACGGTGTGTTCGTCAAATTGATTGGGAGCATTAATCACCACTTCGTCATCAAAATAGAGTGTATCTGCAATGGGTGAAAATTTAAAATTACCTAAATCTTGACGGCTAATGTAACTGGTTAATACGTTGGCATAAAAACCGTTGAACAGTTCAGTTCTATGGCTTAAGTACAGGTGCGTTTGTTCGTAGAAGTTGCTCCTTCTAAAAATATCGCTGAAGGTGGCAAACGTATTTACAAAGCCGAAGTATTTTCCCGTGTTTAAGCTTATGCGTGATAGCTTTTTTGGATTGTATAAATAACCTATAGCTAGGTTTCCTTTGATATCCTCATTCCTGAAACCGTAGTTTAAGAAAGGAGAGATGTACAACGATTTTCTACTCTCAAATTTTTTGAAATAACTAACTGAATATCGGGCACGCCACCCACCAATGGCAACAGGATCAATCATTGAAATAACAGGATCAAATGACCAATCCACTTTTTTAGCTCTGTTGATGTGTCCAAATCCATTTAACAACAGCTTCATTACCGTGAGTTTATTATTTACAGAATCGATGGAATCTAAGTAAACTTCAGAGTCCATTAATCGCCGTATACTGTCTTGATAATCAACAAATACCCGTTCTTTTGTGGTTAAAGGAACCGGTCTTATTTGAGCCCAAAATGTTGTATCTTTTTCATATGCATCTTCTGCAGTTGTACCTACTTCTGCATTAAAGAATCGTTTGGGGTAAATAGAGTCGAATTTGTATTTGGAGTAGGTAACATCACAAATACCAGTGGTAAAATCATTGTTAGTCTTGGTTTTCCATTCAAATTGCTGATTTGCAAGCACCCATTTTGTGTCTACAAACTGATAGTCTTGTTTAATGCTAAACCGGTCGTACATGATGAGCGAGTTTTTAGCTACTTCCAGGTTTACGCTTTTTAAAACAAAAAGCTTGTCCCAGACTTCAATTTCACCTTTAAACAGGGCATTTCCCATTTTACGTGGAGTAACCTTAATGGTATATACTTTTTGATCGCCTTCGTAACGAGAGCCCAGTAATTTAAATTTATAGGCAATCGGTCCATTGGTACTCAATGGTGATACATAGGAATTGTCGCCCAATTTTCGAACCACAATCAGGTTTTTATTGAAATCAAATTCGGATTGTAGGGTAGTAGTATAAAAAAGAGTGCGTTGGTCGCCTAATTTTTTAGCAGCCAGTTTCTCTTCTTTAATTCCATTAGGTGGCTCACTGTGTTGTATAAATTCGGCTTCAAACAGATTAAGATTGGGAATACTGTCGTTTTTGAAAGGGTCTTTTTCTTCGTCCTTATCAATTTTATCTGTTTTAGTTTTGGTAATCTCTTCCACACTCTTCACATAAATCTTGCACTTTTGTGTTTGAAACTGATTGCGATACTTTTCGCGATTATCAATAACTTTTTGAATGATTTCGTAGGAGTAATCACGACGTTTGTTGGAGATCTCTACCGCCTTTATAGCTTCTTCATCAGGGGTAAGGGTTACGTTCAAAACGGTGTTTTTTCGAACAACTTCCTCTATGGTCTTTGCTTCGTAGCCAATAAACGAGAAATGAATTCTATTTAATCCTTCAGGTAACCTTATTTCGTATTGGCCTTCATCGTTAGTAACTGTGCCGCTTCCTGTATTTTGAACGCGAATAATAACACCAATAAGGGGTTCAGCATTTTCGTCTACCACATAACCTTGTAGCACATGAAAGTCTTGTGCAAATGTTACACTTGCTACAAATAGGGTACATATGGTTAAGAGTTTCCTCAATTTATTACAACGTTTTAACGTCAAATTGCTTTCAATGTTACAAAGAATGAGTGTGAGTTTTAAACTTTGATTTGTTTTCGATGAACATGCGTTTCCCTTAGTTATTAGAAAAATACGAACAACATCCAAACCGAAGAAGTGGAATTACTACCTTTGCAGCATCCAAATGAAAAAAGTTATTCTTCTAATTCTTGATGGCTGGGGTATTGGAAAACACGACCATTCCGATGCAATTTTCTCTGCTAAAACACCATTTATTGACAGCTTGGCTAAATATCCACACGCAACGCTCAAAACATTTGGAGAAAACGTGGGATTGCCAGATGGTCAAATGGGTAATTCGGAAGTTGGGCACATGAATATTGGTGCAGGAAGGATAGTTTGGCAAATGTTGGTAAGGATCAACAAAGCATTTAAAGAGAAAACCGTAAAAGCTATTCCTCAGTTTGGTCAGTTAATCGCTAAAGCCAAGAGCAATCCCAAAAGAAAGATACACTTAATGGGCCTCGTGTCTGATGGAGGTGTGCACAGCAGCTTAGAACATTTAATTGCACTGTGTGAGATATTTAAAGAGGAAGGCCTAGACGATCGGGTATTTATTC
>CBDUEX010000241.1:0-3880 GCA_965366305.1 uncultured Bacteroidia bacterium
TGATGCTGCACTTTTTGCTACTGTTCGACTAGCAGAAAAAATTTATATTCGAGGGGGATACTTTGCCACAAGTACAAGAAAGGCAAGAGACTTAAAACAAAATGTATATAGCTTAGCAGCTATTAACGATATTAATTTGGGATTTGAGTACCGCTACAAAACGAACATCTCTGCATTCTTAAATGTAAATAATGTTCTAAACCAGCGATACGAAATTTGGAATTACTACAAAGCACAAGGATTAAATGTATTAGCTGGGGTAACTTTTTCTCTGTAGAGAAAATGAAATGAGCCGCTATTTAATTATAATTGCAACAGAATGAATTTAGCAAAAGAAATCGCCTATTTATTGTACAAACACAACTGTGTAATTGTTCCTAATTTTGGTGCTTTTTTAGTCAATGAAAAAGCTGCAGAATTCAACCCTGCCGCTAAGTATGCATCACCAAAGCAAAAGGTAATCACTTTCAATTCTCAAATTCAATCCAATGATGGACTTTTAGCAAATCATTTGAGCATTTCTAATGCCTATTCATACGAACAAGGATTGGCAACAATACAAGAATTTGTAACTTCTTTGAATAGTTTTTTACATGAAAAAAGAAACTCAGAGCTAGCAGAAATTGGAACCTTCTACTTAACAAAAGAAGAGAAACTCATTTTTGTTCCTTATCACTCGGTGAACTTTGCAATGGAATCTTTTGGACTACCAAAGCTCAGATTAAATACCATTCAAGAATTAGAAGTTGCAGATAAACCGCTACCGGTGAAGGAAGAAGCACCTAAAAAGATAGTAAAAGAAAGACTTCCCTTAGCAGTAAAGCAAGAGAAGAAAATTGAACTACAACAAAAACGGTTTGAAAAGAAAGTTAAAGAAGCTAAAAAGCAAAAAGCAAAAAAAAGACTTTCAAACCTTTCGATAGTCAATGTATTGGGTTCTTTGTTCCTTGTTGGAATGTTCTTTGCTTTGCTTAATTTCGAGATGAATAGCACGGACGCAGATAATTTTGATTCAAACTACGCTGCACTGCTTGATTCTCCAACTTCGGCTAAAACTGACAACTTAAGTACTTCTATCAATAACAGTACATCTGAAGATGAGGTTATTGTTGATGATGCCTATACCATTCCATTTTTTGCAATTCAAACGGAAGCAATTGCGACGGAGGAAATTGCAGAAGAATTAATTGGAAGTTTTAATGGTAAATATTCACAAGCTCAAATCGAAAAAGACGAAAATGGAAACATCTTCGTTTTTATAATATCGTTTAGCAACGAAAGCTTAGCTAACGAATACAAAGATTTAATACAACAAAACATTAATCAAAAACTAGTTATAACTAAAAAATAATATGAGTATTTTACTACAATTGGTAGAAGGTGGACAAGCAGTTACAGACTCTTTATCCAATGTTCCAAATGAGGAAGGAATTGACATTCTAGGCTTAATTTGGAAAGGTGGAGTTGTTATGATTCCAATCGGTATTTTGTTTGTTATTGCAATTTACTTGTGTATTGAACGCTACTTAACTATTCGAAAAGCTGGAGTTCTTGACTCGAAGTTTATGGGTGGAATAAAGGAAATGGTGTTAGAAGGAGACATTAAAGGATCACAACGTCTTTGTCATGATAAAGGCACTCCCATTGCTCATATGATTGAAAAAGGACTGTCTCGAATTGGAAAGCCTTTAGAAGATATTAGTGTTGCTGTTGAAAACGTTGGAAAACTAGAAGTTTACAAACTAGAAAAAGGCATGCCTGTATTAGCTACAATCTCTGGAGCTGCACCAATGCTTGGATTCCTTGGAACGGTAACAGGAATGATTCGTACCTTCAATCAAATGAAAGGCCAACAAATTACTGCAGACCTCTTGAGTGGTGGTATTGGTGAAGCTATGATGACCACAGTTGCAGGATTAGTAGTTGGAATTTTCGCTTATATCTCGTACAACTTACTTTCTGCAATGATTAATAAAGTAGTATACAAAATGGAAGCTACTTCAGTTGAATTTTTAGACATCCTTCACGAACCTGCATAATTATGAACTTAAGACCACAAAGTAGAATATCAACAGAATTCAATGCCTCCAGTATGACGGACATTGTATTCTTACTTTTGATATTTTTTATTCTGGTGAGTACCATAGTTAAAGAACCAGCCTTAAAATTAATCCTACCAAAAGGAGTAACTAAGGTTAATCCCATTAACAAAGTTGTTAATATTTACATCGATAAAGACCTAAATTACGCTGTAGATGATAAAAAAATACCTTACGACCGTTTACCTTCTACCCTTCAAAGCGTATTAAACAATAATCCAAACGCAACAGTTAGTATTCATGGAGATAAGAATATTAAGTATGAAAACGTTATGGATATTGTAATGATAGCCGACAAGCAAAATGCTAAAGTAGTTTTAGCACTTGATCAGGCTCAATAAAGGAGGAAACTATGTATTTAAGTAGATCAGAAGAAAGAATAGCATTAGGCGGTACCGCCACAACAGTTATAGCATTTGTAATTGTGGCTATGTTGATGCTACGTTATTGTACTGTTCCAAATATTCAAGATGAACTAGATGCCGGTGGTGTTACCGTAAGTTTGGGCCAACCAGACCAAGGTGGTGAAGATGCTAGTACCGCACAACAAGAAGAATTTGTAGAACCTCAAGAAGAAGAATACACTCCAGAAAGTCAAATAACAAGTGATGTAGAAGAAGCACCAGAAGTGGAGCGTACAAAACCTACTACCACTCCAAAACCAAAAACTACACCAACAGAAACCAAGCCTAAAGAAACTACTCCAAAACCACGAACAGCTGACCCAAGAAGTCAATTTCCTGGAACAAAGAAAAGTGGAACAGGCAGTGGTGGCGGAACCACGGGTGGCGACAAAGGAAGTCCAGATGGATCTCCCGATGGAAGCCCCGATGGACAAGGAAAAGGTGATAATGGTGAAGGCATTGACTTAGGAAATGGAGTAAGTGGTGGAATTAGTGGATTTCGAGCTGAGATTTCTCCGCCTAGTGGTGGTTCTCAAGCATCGGGTGTAGTTTCATTAAAGGTGTGCGTAGATAAAAATGGAAAGGTGACATCCATTTCTCCCGCTAGTAAACCTTCGAGAGTTAAAGGAATTCAATCGTTTGATCCTGAGCTCAGGAAAAAAGCTGAAGCTTCAATTCGAGCTTCCAAATTTATCAATGTAAAAGGAGGTGACAGTGGTTGTGGGATTATATCATACATTTTTAAAGTGAATTAGTTGACCTACGAGCAAACGCTTGATTATCTCTTTGCCAAACTACCAATGTATCAACGCATTGGGAAGCAAGCCTTTAAAAAAGACCTTACCAACATTATCAAACTTTGCAATGCGTTAGATAACCCACAGTGCGATTTTAAATCCATTCATATTGCTGGCACCAATGGTAAAGGTTCAACCTCACATATACTTTCCTCTATTTATCAGCATAACGGATATAAAGTTGGCTTGTATACTTCCCCACATTTAGTTGATTTTAGAGAACGAATTAAGATTAATGGTGCAATGTGCTCCAAAGAATTTGTAGTTGAATTCACCAAGGCTATTGAGCATCTTATTGATGATATTCAGCCCTCCTTCTTTGAAATAACAGTAGCCATGGCATTCCAATACTTTGCAAAGGAAAAAGTTGATGTTGCTATTATTGAAACTGGCTTGGGAGGTAGATTAGATTCTACCAATATTATTGACCCCATTGCAGCTATCATCACTTCCATCGGGTTTGACCATATGGATATGCTTGGCAATACACTAACGGCAATTGCAACTGAAAAGGCCGGCATCATCAAACAACATGTCCCAGTAATTATTGGAAATATCGACGATGAACCTAAGCACGTTA
>CBDUEX010000242.1:0-3871 GCA_965366305.1 uncultured Bacteroidia bacterium
CTACTTCTTGTCATTTCCGTTTATTTTTTTTCAAGAATAGGAAGAAAAAGGGTAAAGCCTTTCCCAAAACATTGGCATGTATTGCTAATGGATCATGTGCTCTATTATCGGAACCTTCCTAAAGCAAAGCAGGTAGTTTTTCAGGAACGAATGATGCAGTTCTTAAGCGAGGTTTATATAGAGGGGGTACAACTGGAATTACAGGAACTGGACACAATATTGATTGCCTCAAGTGCCTTGATTCCAGTTTTTGGTTTTGAGGAATGGCATTACACTAATTTGAGCGGGATACTTTTATATCCGAACCATTTCAATGAAGATTTGGAATTTAACAACAAAGGACAGCTGCGAAATATTGGAGGATTGGTCGGTAACGGAAGGTTCGAAAAACAGATGATTCTATCAAAAAAAGCACTGTATCATGGCTTTGCCAATACCACCGATAAAAGCAACACCGGTATCCATGAATTTGTACACCTCTTAGATAAAATAGACGATGTGACCGATGGAGTTCCAGAACGTTTGTTGACACATCAATATACAATTCCTTGGCTAAAATTGATCCATAAGGAAATGGAAGCCATAAACGACAACCATTCCGATATCCGAAATTATGGTAGTACGAACGAGGCCGAGTTTTTTGCCGTGGCTTCTGAGTACTTTTTTGAACGTCCCGATTTACTGAAGGAAAAACATCCTGAATTATATAAAATGTTAGTGGAATGTTTTAAGCAGGAACCAACAAGTCGAAATATGTTGTAAACGATTTCCCTTTAACTTTATAAAAAATCTGCCGTAATGACCATATAAGGGAGGTGCCAGCAACATATTTTCAGTTAAAGCGTTAGTTTTTTATGAATAACTTTAAAATCTTTCTATTCGCTATCGTCCTGTTAATTCTCGGAGCTTGTGACAAAAATGAAAACAATCCTGTAGAACCATTAAAAGATAAATTCTTATTTGAAGACGGATTTGAAACACAAAGCAATTCAATCGATGAATTATTTCCTTTGAACGGAAATAGATGGACCACGACACAACAAACCAATCCTTCTAATGCCACCAATGAGATTTCCATAACCAATTCTGAATTTTCGGAAGGACAAGATGCACTTCGCATTCTTGCATATCAGTCAGACGCCCAACTCTCAAAAATGGACATTGAAAAAAGTGGGCTAAACATAAAATCTGGAGACATAGTAACCATAACGGCTGATTTCTATATTAATGGAACTGAATCTTTGGAAAACTTGTTGCTCATTGATTTAGAGTGTTGTTCTTGTTGGGATCCCACTGTAGGAGACAATTATGGTTCTGAAAATCAATGCCCTGGAGTTCGGCTAATGATGTCGGGAGGAAATGGTTTTCTTACCATAGAAAGAGGTAAGATTTCAGGAACTACCATACAGCAAACGGATTTTGCATTTCCAAGAAATCAATGGGTCTCGGTTAGATGGGAAATGACATTGTCCGAGAATGAGAATGGGCTTAACAAATTAGCTATTAACGGGATTGAGGTCATTAATGAAAGTGCAATGAATATGCCCAACGCACAAATTTTCAGGGATGTTTTTGCTGATCAAGGAATTGAATTTACTTTGCAAGAACCAACTTTTTACGAACGAGTACAAATTGGAGCAACAGCTAATCCAATTGCAGGTAATGTCGAATTATTTGTTGATAATTTTTCAATTAGAGTGGAATAATAAACATGTTACTAGACATGTAGTGGTAATAGCGATTTGAGTTCAAATTCAAATCACTATTATTTTTTAATTTTGTGTATTTCTTTCTTAAAAGGGCTAGCGATATATTGGCTTACTCATACACACATTAGCCAAGCAAAAAGACCGTTTTTATACGACTGTATGGATTTACAAGTCTTGCAACCTAGTTGAATAATAACTCTCCTAATCTTTGCATCATCAAATTTTTGACAATCATATTATCTATGTATTTTTTGACACTCAATGCAATCCCTTGGAGCGATGCAGGGAACGGATATGATGATTCTCAAGTTATTACAACTGTTGATTTTGATAAGCATCCTTGGATATTATTGTGGGCCTTGATTACGGAATATGGGCTTTCACATGAAAAGCCCTTATTCTTCTAAATTTCGCCCTCAAAAGATTTGATAATTTGCAGGATTATTAATTTTTATCCCTTCCTCAAACCCCCTCAAACCTTGCTTTCAATTTTTTGCATAGGTGTTGCATCGTATTTTTTGTATTTTTATACCGTGAAATTTTTAACAATCATATTATCAATTTACTTCTTGGCGGTCAATGTAGTGCCCTGTGGCGATTCAGGAACGGCTAAAGACGATGCCCAAGTCGTTTCGGTAATTGACTATGATGGCGACCACAACCAAGATTGTGAGCTGTGTTCCCCATTCTGCCAATGTCATTGCTGTCACGTGCATACGATTGATTTTGGTGTAATGGCTTTCACACCCTTACCAAATTCTATCTCACAGGAAAACTTCTCACACTTCGAGAGCGTTTCCGATGGCGTAGTATCTTCAGTATTACAGCCACCTAGAGCTTAATTCAGTTTTTTTAAGGATAGCTATGTCCTAACGCGATGCTTTTCAAAGCAAGCATCGCATCATAAATGCATTACATCTCTTGCATTGCGATGTTTAAACTGAATTAAATCTCTTTCTATGATTAATAAAATCATTTCATATTCCATTAATAATAAATTTATTATTGGTCTTTTTATAGTGGCTCTTGTGGGTACGGGCATTTGGTCTATGGCCACTATAAATCTGGGTTCCGTACCCGATATTACCAATAACCAAGTACAAGTTATCACAGTCGCACCAAATCTAGGCACTGAGGATATTGAGCAATTTGTCACCTATCCGGTGGAATTGGCAATGGCAAATCTTCCTGACGTTATCGAGCTGCGTTCAGTATCCCGTTTTGGATTGTCAGTTGTTACCATTGTCTTTAAGGATGAGGCAGGCACTTATCTTCCTCGACAATTGGTGCAAGAAAAATTAACCGAAGTTGCTGGAGAAATCCCTGAAGGCTTTGGTACGCCATTTATGGCCCCCATTACTACAGGTCTGGGCGAAATCTTTCAATACACCTTAAAGGTAAAAGAAGGATACGAAGATCAGTACGATGCTATGGAGCTTCGTACCATTCAGGATTGGATGGTAAAACGCCAAATGGCATTAGTGCCCGGTGTTGTAGAAGTTAATGCTTTTGGTGGTTATGTAAAGCAGTACGAAGTGGCCATAAACCCCGATAAACTAAAAAGTTTTGGTATTACAATGAACCAGGTTTTTGAAGCCCTTAAAGTGAACAATGCCAATACAGGGGGTGCTTATATCGAGAAAAACCACCAAGCGAACTTTATCCGCGGTGAAGGTTTGGCTCGTAGTATCGCCGATTTAGAAAATACGGTTGTTACCTCACAGAACGGTAGCCCTGTTTTAGTTAGGGATGTTGCCGAAAAAGTGGGCTACGGGAATCAAGTGCGCTATGGTGCGTTTACCCAAGATGGACACGAAACTGTTGGTGGACAAATTTTAATGCTTAAAGGCGAAAGTCCTGGCACTGTTATAGATAACGTGCAAAAGCGTATTGATGAAATTCAAAAATCACTTCCAGAAGGTGTTTACATAGAACCATTTTTAAGTCGAAGTGAACTTATAGGAAGAACCACAAGCACCGTACAAAAGAATTTGATCGAGGGGTCGCTTATCGTGATTTTTGTTTTGGTTTTGCTCTTGGGAAGTTTCCGTGGCGGATTAATTACAGCCTCGGTAATCCCATTATCCCAGTTGTTCGCATTTATTTTGATGAAACAATTTGGCGTTTGGGCAAACCTGATGTCATTAGGTGCGATTGACTTT
>CBDUEX010000243.1:0-3868 GCA_965366305.1 uncultured Bacteroidia bacterium
CAAAGATTCCGATTGCACGCTTTCTTTTTGAATCTATACCCTTGTCAATAAGCATCATATCACTCAATACATCTAACGTAATAATGCCCTTGCTTCCAATAAACTCAATGTATCGTTTGTTCTGTTTTGAATTGCTCGAATAGTGGTAAGTTGAGATAACCTTGTTATTACTCAAAGTAAAACAAACTTCGTCTGCCGGAGCACCTTCCGTAGCATTGGGAGTAGATAAGGCGGTTACGTTATCTAATTCTGACCAACCCGCAAAAAAATGTGTGATATACAATTCATGAGGCATGGTTTCGTACCACCTTCCACCAGGAAGTTTATGCGACCAATGTAAATTTCCTCGTAACATTCTATCGGTATCTGGGTGCGTTAAAAAATAGCGATTGATTCTTAACAGCTGCCCGATTTCTCCATTATCAATTTTCTTCTTTGCATTTTGAACACTTAAATTAAACTTCAGGTTATGACATAACCCAACCCTGACACCTTTTTCGTCAATCGCCTTTTTTAATTGTTCCCATTCATCTACATCCGTAACCAAAGGTTTCTCAATTAATAAGTCTTTGCCCGCGTTTATAATCTGTAAGCAAATACTAAAATGAGTTTGAGGTGGCGTGCAAACATCTAAGACTTCGCATGCGTCTATAATCTCTTCTAAGGAAGTGTAGGTGTTCGTTATTCCATACTTCTTCGCTTTGGTTTCGAGCAATTCTTTGTTAATGTCGAACAATGCAACTACTTCGCTGTTCTTGGTTTTATTCCAAGACTTAATATGGGTGTCACTAATATGACCACATCCTACTATTCCAATTTTCTTTTTACTCAATGCGTTTAATAATAAATTTTACCGTCGTTCAAAGTGACAACTTCACCAGAATTTGCTAGACTTTGTTCAATTTCGTCTTTCGAAGGCAAGTAAGGCCACCATTTTTTGTTTTCAAAAATGACAATTACTGCTTCGTTATTGATTACCTCTTGAATCATTTTATCATACTCTTCAGTGTATTCTGTTCGTATTTTAGTACTTCCACCATCTTCTTTCACAGGCAAATAATATGGTTTCCCAATTTCATAGAATCGCAGCACATTACTAGCGTTGCTATACACCTTTTTGTTCTTAAAATCTTCACTTTTGGCTAAGGTTTCTGAATTTGTCCATGCTTTAGAAGTAAAACCAACTCCATTTTTGATATAATTAGATGCATATGTAGAAGTACTCACTAAGTGTGATAGAGCGATTACCACAAAACTCAATTGTAATGGTAAGCTGAGCTTTGATAATTTTAACTCTTTTAATGCATAGAAAATAGCCAATAGAACTAGGATATAAAAAGGGAATAACATCCGAGTATTTAGCGGTGTCTTGTAATCAAAAAGCGATATCGAAATGAATAGAAAAAAGAGATAACTACAAGCCAATAGAATGAGCAGTTGAGAAATATCTGAATTCCATGCTTTCTTTAGAGCAGATTTTAGTTGTGCCTTTTTAGACCAAAGCAATAGTCCAATGGCGATTGTGGATAATAAACCAAATAATATCATTTCAGATGGATTCACAAAGCGATAGAAGCTCCCTGCTAAGCCTTTGAGGTGCTTGAAGGTTATCAAATGAAACACTGTATCTCTATCCATAGGTGCTTGGTTTTGTAATTTGGTGAACGCAAACCATGGAATTAATGTCAGCATAAAAACCAATCCCATAATTGTGCTTTTTAACAAAGATTTCGACTTTATCAATACAAATAAGCCAACTCCTAAAACTACTCCTATTCCAGCAAAGCGGATCATTACCATTATGCCACAGAGCAAGCCTATTGCTGCAAGTTGCCATCCATTGAATTGAATGGAGGTATTGTAAACTAACATTAAGGTTAGCATTAAAGCAATCATAAACAAGGGTTCCGATAGTCCTAATTGCATTACATGCAACGATGCACTTCCAAATAAAACACAGTTAAACAACAGTATTAACTGCCAAGATTGTAAATATTTATGAATAAATATATTGATCAACAAGACAAAGAAAAACGAAGTGATTACCGACAGAATGGTTGCACTTGTTAACATGCCTACTTTAAACAATAAGGTGAATATTGCCAAGGTAATGGGGTACAATGGAGGCCAATGCGAAATGAACTGATTGTCGACATAAAATGCGTCATTATTGGCAATACTGGCACCAATTTGCAAATACGAAATTCCATCTGGTGTGATACCTAGTTGCGAATTAAGGACCAACACCAGGTGAAAAACTGTGTAAGTCAGTGCATAGAAGAAGGGATTAGTAAAAATCTTAGTTACAGTCTTCACCAGTTATTTTGTAATTTGATTTACCATTCTCCAGGTTTCGAAATTTAGAATGTGCCAAAGATGGCGGGCATATCTTCTATCTCCATTCTTCACCTCTTTTATTATTCTGTCTACTTCATTTGAATTCAAAATGGGATTTCTTTTTATGAATCCATCGGTTAGAATTTCTTGAGCATAAGAAAGGAAATTAGTTGCGAAATAGTCCTCTACCGGAACATAAAACCCTTGCTTTTTTCGATTTACCATTTCAACAGGTAAATGCTTTTCAAGAACCTTTCGCAAAATGTACTTCGATTGCCCATTTTTCATTTTGAGGTTTCCATCAATTCTTAAACCCAATTCGATAAGTTCTCTGCTGAGCAATGGAACACGTGACTCGAGGCTGCTGGCCATAGTCATACGATCCGTTTTCGTTAAAAACGATTCACTTAATCTTGAATAGATGTCAATATAAGCCATTTCATTCAACACATCGTTACCCCCGTTTTTTCTATATTCTTCCGCATACTCTTGAAAATACGGAAAGTCAAATTCACCCTTTGAGCCATCTTGAAGTAAGCCTCGGACTTCTCTAGGTTGCATTATTTCAAAGGTTCGTTGATAGATGCTGGTAAATGTATCAGACCCTAAGTTTCTGAAATACTTATTTTTAAGACCTAATATAGAACCCGTTTTGGCAGGTAATAGCTTATTTAAGAAAGCAATATTTTTAAATCGATCTGCTTTTGCATAACGGCTATATCCTCCAAACAATTCATCTCCTCCATCACCACACAGTACTACTTTAACATCTTTAACTGCAATGTCGCTTAATAAATGAAGGGCAAATGCAGATGCATTAGAGAAAAAATCATCGAAGCTGGTACATATTTTTTGATGACTGTTCAATAAATCATTTTCAGTATACCAATACGTTTTGTTAGATACACCGAGATATTCAGCAACTTTTTTAGCGTGTACAGATTCATCTTCTGGATTATTTTTTAAGCCAATGGTATAAGAGAGTACATCCGGGTTATGTTTTGCCATTTTGGCAAGAAGGATGCTCGAATCAATACCACCACTAAAAAAAACACCCACTGGAACATCTGCAACCATTTGTGCTTCAACTGCTCTTTCTATTCCCTGATTTACCAGTGCAATTACTTCGTCTTCATTTGAAAGCAAGGATAAATTCGAGATAGTATGATAACGATGTACTGAAAGTTCTCCCTTCCCAATAACAGCATAATGACCAGGATGTAATTTTTTAACTTGTGAATACGAAGTGTTTTGCGGATAACAATACCCAAAAGTTAAGTAATGTTCTAATGAATTTTGATCGATGCTGAACGTGGTATTGGGAAGTTTTCTTATGCTCCTAATTTCTGAACTTATTACCCATTTATCTTGATCTTCATAGATGCTTAATGGTTTTTCTCCAATTCTATCTCGAGCTATAATTGTTTGGTCTTTGGCTTTATCGTAAATGGCAAAGGCAAACATTCCATCCAACTTATCAAAAAAGGATAAGCCCCAATAAATATAGGAATTGAGTAACACTTCTGAATCT
>CBDUEX010000244.1:0-3850 GCA_965366305.1 uncultured Bacteroidia bacterium
AACATCGTATTCGGTTAAGAATTGCTCCTTAACTTCCTCGCTGGGCCATTCTTTATCCACAGCAGAAGCATGCAACTGCATGTATTTTGCCCTGTCGAATTCAGACACGCCATTCACGGCGTGCCTTATATCCAGATTAATATCAACTTCGTCTTGTGCGATAGCAGAAGCTCCACATACCACTAATAGAAGTAGTAAAAAGTGCTTTACACTTGCTATCTTATTTGATATGATATTCATAGTTGGTTAATTAATTCGTAGCTATTTGAATCGTATTACTCTTAATACCTGTTGATGAAGCAGATATTTTAGCAGATCCAGATTTTATTGTTGACTGAACAATCATCATGCAACGGCCTTTGTGGCTTGTAACACTATTTGACTGGTAATCTTCAGTATTTCTGGCAAAACCACTATCAACACCCAATAATTTCACATCCCCTTCTATCTCGAACGAGATTTTTGCATTATCAACAATAACAGGATTGTTATCCTTATCGAAAAGCTGGGCAAAAACATGAGCTACTTCGTATCCATCCGCAGTTAATCTTGTTTTATCAACAGTTAGTTTAATACTTACCGGCGCAGATGATGTCGCAATTTGACTAGAAGTATCTTTGCCATCTTTTACACCTTTCGCTTCTAATTTTCCTTCTTGAAAAGGAACAAACCATTTGTAAATATGATCTTCGAAATCTGCTAGTTTTTTAATACCTAACGATTTTCCATTTAGGAATAACTCCACCTCTGGGCAATTTGAAATTACCTCAACAATTACATCTTGTCCTTTCTTATAATTCCAGTGTTCTTCTACTGGATACCAAACCCAAGTGCGCTTTTGCCATTTCCCTGTTTTCTTCTCAACAATCTGCTTATTTACCAGTTTGTATTCAGATTTTGCAAGGGTGTTAGAACTGATGTAAATATGAGCATCATCTTGCCAAAGTGTTTTATACATATGGAAGTTAGGCTTTTCGAAACCAGCCAAATCAAGCAATCCACTTTCGGTAGCTTTGCGTGGCCATTGTCCGTTCGATTCCCCTAAATAATCCGTTCCAGTCCAAAGGAAAGTACCAGAAACAGAAGGACGTTCCTCAATGGCTTTCCACTCGTGCCATTGTCCTAAATTTTCAGTTCCCATTACAATTTTGTCTGGATAGTTCTTTCTAGCGTAATCATACATTACACGACGGTAGCTAAAGCCAACAATATCCAAGGCATCGGCATAACCAGTTTCAAAACTTGCCGATGGCAAAATACAATTTGCTATTACTGGACGACTTGTATCCAACTCTTTCGTCCAACGAGCCAATTTTTGAGCTGTTTCACCAATGTTATGCTCTTTTGCAGGAAGACTATTGTATACTGAACGTATTTTCTCTGGTGAAAAAGGAGGTTGAGACCAGAAATATCCACCTTGCCAATCCATATTATTGAAAAATCCTGTAGCTATTTTATTTCGAGGATAAGTCCACTCAATTTCATTACCAATACTCCACTGAAATACAGATGGATGGTTACGATGAGCCAACATGGTATTCTTTAAATCGAATTCTGCCCATTTTTGAAAATGCTCTGTATATCCACGAGTTATGTAATCATCATGACGCTCGTTCATGTTTAAACGCTTGTCTTTTGGATAATCCCATTCATCGAAAAATTCATCTTGAACCAAAAATCCCATTTCATCACATAATTCTAACAATTCTTCAGATGCTGGATTGTGCGAAATACGTAGAGCATTACATCCTCCATCTTTCAAGATCTGCAAACGACGTCTCCAAACTCCTTTAGGAACAGCAGCACCAACCAAACCACCATCGTGATGTTGACACACACCTTTTATTTTCATATTCACTCCATTTAAAAAGAAACCTTCTTTCTTATCGAATCGGATCGAGCGAATACCGAAAGTGGTATTATATGTATCAAGAGTTTTCTCTCTCTGTACGATTTTTGTTACGGCCTTATATAAGTTTGGAGAATCAATACTCCATAATGCTGGTTTTTTAATAGTTGCGGATTGCATTAAAGTTGTTTCACCTTTCTTCAGATTCAATTCATCTGAAACAACTTCACCAACTTTAATTCCTGCAGGATTAAAAAACTCAGTACTAACTTTGAATAATTGCGTTTCACTATACTCATTCGATACTTTAACATCGATAGAAACTGTCGCCTCTTCTTTAGATACCTTAGGAGTCGTTACAAAAGTCCCCCAAATTGGTATGTGCAGTTTATTGATCGTAATTAACTTTACATTT
This sequence comes from uncultured Bacteroidia bacterium, assembly GCA_965366305.1. Classification (GTDB taxonomy): domain Bacteria; phylum Bacteroidota; class Bacteroidia; order NS11-12g; family UBA9320; genus UBA9320. Next base: position 2,265 of record CBDUEX010000244.1, read on the forward strand.
CTATAAATTCCTGATCCGCTATACCAACGACTATCAGCATATCTGGTGTGATCAACTTTTACAGCAATTACATTATCTTTTCCTGATTCATTTAAATATGGAGTTAAATCGAAGTAAAATGGCGTATATCCATTAGGATGATTGCCAAGCTTTTTATCATTAAGCCATATTTCAGAGTTATTATAAACGCCATCAAATAAAACATAGGTAGATTCATTAGGTTTGGTATCTACCGAAAAATGCTTTCGATACCATCCTAATCCACCAGGAAGATAACCAGTACAACCTTCTCCACTAATCGAATCAAATGGGAATTCAATACTCCAATCATGTGGTAAATTTACGTTACGCCATGATGCATCATCTATATCTACAGAATAGGCATCATTAACTTTCTCTAAGGAAAATTTCCAACCAAAATTAAAATCCGATTCACGGTCTAATTTCTGGACTGATTGACATGCACACAAAATGAGAACAGACAATCCTAGAATTAATTTATTAATCATACGGGGAATACTTTTACTTGATTTCACATTAACTATTACCCGAAGATGCACCAATTGACATGTAAAACCAGAAATACAACATGAACAAAAACTGAACAAAGGTCATTTTTAGGCTTTTTAATACTGAACAAATAAAGTTTTACATTTATATTTATACCTATAAAAATGGACAACACAGAACTTTACCAACTTAACAACTAGCCCAAATGACACATAGACTAATCATCCTTCTGTTTCTGCTGCAATCTTTCGTCCTTTTCGGTCAGGAAGACACAACAACTGCTAATAAAAACACAAAACAATCGGATGATCTATTTCTAAATTTTGACAACAGGTTTAGAGAAAAACATTCTGAAGAAAAAATAAGTGAGCTAAAAAAAAGATATGCCAAGCAAATGGCAAATGGTGATACCCTTAAAGCAATTAATACCAATTCGAGGCTTGGGAATATCTACGCAAACCATGCATCCTATTCATTAGCTTATCAGCAATTTTGGAATGCTCTATTATTGGCAGATGAAATTAATGATATAGAAACTACAGCTCGATCCTTAGAAGATCTAGCATGGTTATATATTTCCTTTAAAAGAAAAGAAGAAGCTATTAAATACTTTCAATCTTCTTTAAAAATTAAGAAAGAAATAATTACAAAAGGAGAATTATCTAAAAAAAATCTTTCTCCTAATTATTATGGTCTCACAACATTATATAGAGAAACTAACGAACCACTTAAATCAAAAGCATATCTTGATAGTTGTTACATGATCCATTACTCAGGCGGAGAAAGTAGCCAAGTCAAACCATTTCTGCAAGCCGAAGAAAGTTTCTATCAATTAAGTATAAATCAAGATGACGAAGCCTTAGCTAATATGCTTTCAATTGAACCATGGTTTATAAAAAATCAACCAGACTATCTGGTTATGCTTTATTCTTTTATGGGGGATGCTTACAAAAAAACAAGACAATACGATAAGAGTGAACTCTATTATAAAAGATCTATAAAAATAAGCGAGAACTATAAGAGTCATATGAATTACATTCCCAGAGTGTACGAGAATTTATCGGAGCTCTACATAA
>CBDUEX010000245.1:0-3844 GCA_965366305.1 uncultured Bacteroidia bacterium
GCATAGTTTGATAACTGTAAGTAATTTGCAATGAGCACTATTCCTCTAACCATCAGAAACAAGCACAAGCTAAAAAGCACAAAAGTTGCAAGCGGTAAATAGTCGCCGAACAAGGAGAGTAATTTAGCCACTGCCCACCGTTGATTAAAGGTTTCTGAATAAATAGAACTGACAAATAAATCGGATGAGTACCAACTGGGATTATCTATTTTTAATGCATAAGGTAAAATCTCTACCTGATCACCACTTCCAAACCGATAGCCCCATCGTAAAAAAAGTAAAAAATAAGTAAGAATGAACCAGCAAAAAGTGCTCGTAAGCGAAGGAGTGTGTTTACTAGTGGGTTGGTTTGAAGTACTTTGAGTGGCTTCTGAAATGCTCATCTTACGAAGAACAAAACAAGAGAAAATATTTGATTGTTTAGATTACTATTATCAATTCAATATTTGTGCACCTTTTTTAAAATAAATTATTACTTTTGCAACCCTTTTAGAATAAAAGACAACGATGGCAAATCATAAGAGCACATTAAAAAGAATAAGAAGTAACGAAGCAAAGACTGCTCGTAACAAGTATCAGCACAAGACTACTAGAACTTGGATTAAGAATGTCAAGCTTTCAGAAGATAAAGCTGAAGCTGATAAAATAATGAGAGAAACTTTCTCAAAAATTGACAAACTAGTTAAGAAAAACATCATTCATAAAAACAAAGCGGCAAACGTTAAAAGCAAGTTAGCTAAGCACGTAAGCTCATTAGGATAATTAATTATTCTACACCATATTTGAAACCCAGGCAGTAATGTCTGGGTTTTTTTATGACTATGAAAACGTATCAAAGTATTAAACACTGGAATGGTGATGACCAACCACGTGAAAAATTAGCATCCAAAGGAAAAGAAATCTTAAGTGATGCAGAATTATTAGCCATCTTATTAGGAACAGGAACTTCTAGAAAATCAGCAGTGGATTTAGCTCGAGATGTATTGCATCTGGCCAATAACAATTTAAACCATCTTGCAAAGCTTAGCATAAGCGACTTATCCAAAATTGATGGTATTGGGCCGGCAAAAGCAATTACCATTATTGCAGCGATTGAACTTGCAAGTAGAAGAAAAATGTCGACCGTAATTCGAAAGCAATACATTAAGAGTAGTGAAGACGCATACAACTATTTTGGGCCGATGCTTCAAGACAAAAACTACGAAGAATTTTGGATCTTAATGCTTTCAAGAAACAATCAAATAATTAAGCCTTACCGAGTAAGCGATGGTGGAGTTAGCGGCACAGTTGCAGACCCTAAGCGTATTTTTAAAACAGCTCTAGAAAACAATGCAGTATCGCTAATCATTTGCCACAACCATCCCTCTGGCAATCTTAATCCAAGTACAGCAGATATTGCCATTACAAACAAACTTGTAGATGCAGGAAAACACTTAGATATTGGAGTATTAGATCACCTCATCGTGTCTAACCAGGGTTATTATTCCTTTGCAGACAGCAATAAGATTTAAAGTTTGAATAATTTCTTCTTAATTCTAGGTGGGGTTAAATCACTAAGATCAAGTACAAAAGTTATCCGTTCCAATAGGTTGTCTATGCCAATGTAAGGGCTTTCTTGAAAATTGCTCACTTCTGCACTTTGAGCCAAATTGACAAATATTTCCAGTCTATTTGGGATGATCTCAATTTCAATTCCTACGTTATAGAAAAATTTTCTTTCAGTATCATTAAAGATTAGATCTTCCATATCATTAAATGCAATAATTTCAGCATATGGTTTCAATGGAATCTTACCCGGAAGTGGTACAGTTAGATTAGCAGATATCAACCATTTATCGGATTGAGCAATTGGACCAACAAACTTTGAAAAATCTCGTCGGTTGCTAATTTGATTTCTGAACATGCCATAATTGGGATTTCGATGAACCAAAACATCATCAAATCGATAGTCATTATAACTGGCTCTATTTTCAGTACCTACCGTATTCTTGTAAGTGGCATTTGCATATTCTTTTAACAACCAACTTCCATAAAAACGTAGTTCTAATGGCTTGTCCTTCATTCCAATGTCAACATTGTATTTCAAGGATCCGCTTAACCTTGCAAACGTTTCTGCTACAATTTCCTCCCCAATATTTGGGAAGTAGAAAATGGTATCAATGGAGTTATCTGTAGTATCTAAATACAACCTTCTCACTTGTTTATTCCCTAAATCTCCTAAGACCACTTTGTTGCTAATACTTCCTACCTCAGCCATCAATTCAAATTGGTAGCCATTTATTTTTCTGTCATTTTCTACTTTATAAATACCTGTAATAAAGCTTCGGTTTCGAGCTCTTTCTGTTCGCGGACCAGAAAGTGTATCGTCATTGAATTCAAATTGAGGTTTTAATAGAATGTGATCTACTTGTAATTTAAATTGTTTAGTCAAAGGACTTCTTAATGAAGATTTTGGTAAATGCCAAGTGACGTAAGGCGAAAGTTTTACATACTTGTAATCTTCTTGTGCAAAGCCCGTTTGCCTAAAATTATACGACATTGCTTTGAAACCATATTCTGTATAATTTGCAAAACTGTCTTTCGTACTTGTGTAGTTAATTTCGGCAATACCATTCAGCGATTTATTAGTGAATGAGTACATCGGCATGATGTGATACTGTAGTGGTTTATTGGAGAACGAATAATTATGAAGCATTGCCCCAAGCATAAATTTATCGTATGCGTTCCAGGCTAGAGTGGGCACCCAATACACTTCTTTTTGACCGGGTTTGTCTTTGCCAATCCCAAATTTCATTACAATTTTATCCTTTACTTCATCATTTGATGGAAATAAATCAAGACTAACACCGGCAGTATCGATTCTTATATTTTGAAATTCAAAACCCAGGTTTTCAATTTTTTTCTCGCCATTTGCTGGAGCAGTCATCCAAATCAACTTTTCGGCACCATTGGTAGCAAACACCACCGGCATGGGAGCTGCAACTTCACCTTTGTTAATTAAGTAATACTCCTCTTTTCTTTTTTCGATGCCATAATCGAGTTTCTTGCTTGTTCCCAACAATCCATCAAAGAACCAATCAAGATCTTCACCACAAGTTTTCTCAAATGAATTATGCATATCATTTGGCAAGGGATGTTTAAACTTCCATTCCTGATAATAGTTCCTCATGCACTTGTCAAACAAATCTTCGCCCAGGTAATCCCTAAGGTGATAAAAAGCCTTGGAGCCCTTTCCATAGACACTTATGCCATAATTCAAGTCTGTAAACTCTTCAGAATGCAGGTTTATTGCTTGACTTTCGCTGGCTAACAATTGATCCTTTTCTATTATTTCAACAAAATCTTCATTCGATAATCCTTTCGATTTTTTTTCAGTTTTGGCTGCATTTTGATCATAGAAGCTATTAATGGATTCATCCATCCATGGATACAACCGTTCGTTGGAACCTAAAATTCCATAAAACCAATTATGCCCGACTTCATGAATAATCACATCTCTTCCCATGTAATCACAAATGGTAATCATAGGATATTCCATACCTCCACCCGCTTTTAGTTCTCCATGAACTACGGTTGCATGGCTATAAGGGTATTCCCCTACTTTATCCGAATAATAAGTAATTGCAGTTTCAATGTAATCCAGATGTTCTTTTTTAGGATCTGAAGCAACAACACGAGCTAAGACATCTTTATTCTTTAACTTTATTACCTTGGTTTCGTAGCCAAATCGTTTGGATGCAAACCAAGCAAAGTCGTGTACGTTTTCTGCTTTGAACTCTACTGTTTTAAAAGTTGCTGAGCTAGAGTCTGTTGTATTTCCAGTTCCTTTCTTAGTTCCTTCTAG
>CBDUEX010000246.1:0-3816 GCA_965366305.1 uncultured Bacteroidia bacterium
CGTTTCAACACTGTTGCCGTTTACCGCTTTTGAGTCCACATTTGGACCCTCAAGCCATGATTCCCCATCTTCACTATATTCTACAATAAAACGATTGTTGTTTTCTTCACTTGCGGTAGACCATCTTACCTGCACCTGACCTTCGCTATAAACACGAGCGTCAACCTTTAACCAACTCACAGGTAAAGATCCTACTCCAGAAATAATTCCTGCTGAATTGATATTCGCAAAACTGAAAACAGTTGATGACCCTGGACAGTTTGCAACTAGAACAGACCCAAAGTATATTTCTGCGGAAGATTGACAATTACCTGTGGACTCTAAGGAGCCGCCATTCAATAAAACTATTGAACTGCCTGCTCCTAATACGAGCTTTCTATTTTTAAAAACCTTAAGTTTAGCATTAGATCCATCAACAATTACAGTTATTGCATTATTTGCATGAACTGTATAATCTGCATTCACGTTAAATGACCCATTGATCATCATGGTATCCCCGGTCCCTAACGAACCAAAAGGATTATTACCTGAATTTACAGATGTGGAAGAAGAAACGGTGACGGTAGCTGCTTCAGAGTCGGATGAAGCACCCATGCCTCCAAGAAATAAAACTGCACCAATAATTGCACTCAATAATACAGCACCCACTATGGCGTACCGCATAAAATTTGTTTGTAATGAAACACGTGGTTCTTGAATAAAATTCATGATTAATAGTAGTTTAAATGTTATACCTCAAGACCCTTTTGGTCTTAACGATGTTTCAAATATAGACATTTTATTCCTATTGTGGGAATAATTGCAAATAAATTTACTAATTTTTCACTGATTTAGGATAAGGATTAGATTCCTTCAGAAAATATTAATCCACTTGCTGTAATAATTTGAGCATCTCGCATTAAGATACAACGGTCAACTACAGCCATTAATTCCCTAATATTACCCGACCATTCATGCTCTTTCAATTTTTCTTCTGCAGACGCATCAAATTGCACATCACCTGCATCATGTTTTTCAGAAAACACCTTTAAAAAATGTCTTGCTAGAAGCAGAACATCATCTCCTCTATCTCTTAAATCAGGTAAGTGTATCAAAAACCCTTGTATACGATAGTACAAATCTTCCCTAAACAGGCCTTGCTTTACGAGAATTCCTAGATTTTTGTTTGTTGCTGCAATGATTCTCACATCGAGGACTATTTCTTTATTACTTCCTAATCTCGATATTTTCTTCTCTTGTAAGACCCGCAACATTTTAGCTTGGAGCTTCAGTTCCAGTTCACCAATTTCATCTAAAAAAATGGTTCCTCCCTGTGCTTCTTCAAACCTTCCTTTTCTTCTTGAACTTGCCCCTGTAAATGCCCCACGCTCATGTCCAAACAATTCGTCTTCCATCAAATGGTCGGGTATCGCTGCTACATTCACCGCTACAAACGGCTTTCTTTTTCTTTGAGAATTATAATGAATGGCTTTTGCTACTAATTCTTTTCCAGTTCCACTTGAGCCTGTAATCATAACAAGAGTATCAGTCCTTTCCACTCGTTGAATTAGCTTTAGCATCTTTAAGGTGGCTGCACTTTTACCAATGATACGAGCATACTTCTCACGATCAGGAATTTCTTCTAGTAGCGATTCAATTGCATCGTTATCAGGAATATGGGCGGATATTCTTTTTACCGCCTGAATCATTTTTAAAATCGATTGATCATTTTTCTCGATGTACTGCTTTGCACCATTATCGTATGCTTCTACTACTACATTTACATTGTCTTGTCCCGATAGAAATATCACCGGTAGCTTGGGACGTAACTTGTGAATCGTCTTTAAAACTTCCATACCCGATTTTCCTTGTAATCCGTGATCGAGTGTTACAATGGAAAAATTATCATGAATTCGATTAAGAAACTCCTGACCGTTATGAAATACAACTACAGGGTAACCTTGCTCTTTTAATGCATGTTCCAAGATGGAAGCATACATTTCATTATCCTCTATTACGGCTATTTTTGGTAACATATTGAACTGAAACAAAACTAGTAAAATACTCTTTCAGTCTTTACACTTGTTTGCACCGTCCGTCCATTAAAATTGTTGATGAACTTCAACCACTTTTAAAAAATCACACTAATAATCCCTCTCAAGACATTTCGTTTTAAATAAACCTTGACTTAAAATGACAGTTACGTTTAGTCTTAAACCCAATTATCATTAATGAACAGAAGAACTATCAGAGCCCACATTTTGGGCGAGTTGTTGAAAATCTGATCCTGCAGGGCTTTCAAATACCTTAAGCTCGAAGTAAGGAACTACAGCTAAAATATGATCAAAAAGGTCTGCCATATTACTTTCGTAAACCTTCCATTCTTTATTTTTGCTAAAAGCATATACTTCTAATGGCAATCCAACTTCTGAAGGTGGCAACTGACGAACCATAATCATCATGTCTTTGTTGATATTTGGATTCACCTTGAGGTAATTCTCTACATATACTTTAAACACTCCAATATTCGTCATGTTTCTACCATTTACTAAAATTGAAGCATCTACCTCATGCTCTGCATTGAACTTTTCTATCTCCTCTTTTCGCTCTTTAATGTAGTCCGAAATCAATGCAATTTTTTGAAATTTATCTAGCATAACATCATCACAAAAACGAATGGTATCTTTCTTTATATTTATCGAACGCTTTATTCGTCTTCCCTTTGATTTTTGCATTCCACGCCAATTGGTAAAGGAGTCTGAAATAAAGGCATATGTTGGAATAGTAGTAATCGTTAAATCAAAATTCTGAACCTTAATGGTAGTTAAGTTAATTTCTAACACATCGCCATCAGCTCCGTAGTTCGGAACTGTAACCCAGTCGCCAACTTGCACCATATTATTAGCAGAGAGCTGAATACTTGCAACAAAACCTAAAATGCTGTCTTTAAACACCAACAGCAACACTGCTGCAATTGCTCCTAAACCACCTAATAAATAAATTGGGCTTCTACTAATCACCGTTGAAATAATTAAAATAGCTCCAATACTGTAGGTCAGTATTTTTGCTAACTGCGTCAGACTTCCAATGGGTTTGTCAATATACTGATCCTTTTGCGATAGAATTTCATTGATCGAGTTGAAAAAAGACGAAAGAATCCATACGGTAACAACAACTACAATAACATCTGTAATCGTCATAATATATGGAAGCACTTGACTTGAATCCTTAAAAATTATTGGCAAGAACTGATATAAGATTAAGGCAGGTATAAGTGTTGCCAGCGACTTAATGATGCGTTCATTAAAAATGATATCATCCCACAAATTGTTTGTTTTAGCGGTAAGTTTTGGGATAAAGGCATGAAGTATTTTTTTGGTGATGATCCAAATTACAAAAATCACTAGCAGGGTTAGTGTAATCAGTAGTATTGTTGAGACGAGGTAATTTGTACCAAGATTGGTTTCTAACCACAGTTTTAAATCCATTTTTATTCGTTTTTGCTTTAAGGAAAGCACGAAGGTATCCCTTAAAGTATGGAAGGGAGCTAATGACCACTATTTCCTGAAACACACCTCGCATATTGAATGATATACTTCACATTATTTGGGAGGAAATGGTACTGCCAATTGCCTTAATAAGATTTAAATAAAGAAGTAGAAATCGGCTTACTATTAAAATTTCATAAAACGTGTAACACCTAGTAACGTATCGCCCTGATATAATTTAAGTATATACGTAGCTTGGCGTAAACCACCAACATTTACATGGCCGTGTAGGTTGTTTTGTCCTGCCTTTATAGTTTTACCCATTTGGTCAATAACTTCATAGGTGACT
>CBDUEX010000247.1:0-3814 GCA_965366305.1 uncultured Bacteroidia bacterium
GATGGGGTGAAAAAGTTTTTGAATCTACCGACCCAAATGAAGGATGGGATGGTACAGATTATATTACTGGTTTAGAGCTTCCTTCAAGCACTTATTTTTACATTCTCGACTATGGCTTCAATTGCGATAAAAAGGCAAGAGTAGTAGAAGGAGTTGTAGCGTTAATTCGATAGAAGACAATCTGTCTTAAGCCCATATTTTACGATATAGTACACTACTTGTTCAATGTTTACAAATCTGCAGATGTCTTCACTGTCAAAAATTTATTTTCGAAGTTTATAATTCATGAAATTATTTGGCAATAAATCTGAGAAGAAAAAAGCGAAGAAAAAGACCAAGGAGGTTAAAGATTACACGCTAAGAAATAAAATAATAGGAGGCATAGTCTTACTTTTTTCTGTATTCGTTTTTTTGTCTTCAATAAGCTATATGTTTTCATGGAGGGCAGATCAAAGCATCTTGAATGCTGGTATCAAGGATTTTTTGTTTGATTTCACAACAAACACTCCTAAGAATTTTATGGGAAAGATAGGAGCTTTTTTTGCTCATTTCTTCATTTACAATGGCTTTGGAATCGGTGCCTTTTTCTTATATCCGATCTTTTTTATTCTAGGGTTTAACCTGTATTTTCATAATGCTTTTAGAGTGAGACCTAAAACGGTTAGCAAGCTACTTGTAACCGCCATCTGGATTTCGTTGGTATGTGCCTTGTTGTTCAATGCAACAAATCCACTGTTAAGCGGATTATTGGGCTACGGTGTTTTTATATTCTCGAAGTCTCTTATCGGCACTATTGGTATTGTATTAGTTCTTGCTCTGGTAACTATATTCTTTTTGTATGTAGCATTTAGCATTGATGTGCTTGAAAGCATTAAAAACAAAAAAGTGCTTAAACTAATTAAGAATGATAATTCAGAAGAAGAAAGCAACGGTCATGTAAATGGACCCGCATTTGGTAGTGAAGAATCGTTGTTTGAAAAAGATAGTATTGAGTTCGATACTGAGGAAGAAGAGGAGGAACTGCCCGAAGATATTGCCGAAGAAATTCAATTAAAAGAAACTATAGCTGAGCCAGTTTTAAAGAATGAGGATGAAGAAGGAGATGGCCTTGAACTTGAAATTGAAGAAGCTCAGGTTGAAGAGGAAAAAATAACTAAAAAAGCAGGCAAAGAACATTATGGTGTAGATGAACCTTTTGATCCTCGCTTAGATCTTCGAGATTTTAAATTTCCAGAAGTTGATTTTCTAAATCAATATGGTGAAGGAGGTAAAACCGAAGTTTCCAAAGAAGAGCTTGAAAAGAGTAAAAATATGATTGTTCAAACCTTGAATAATTATAAAATCGGGATATCCCAAATTAAAGCTACCATTGGTCCAACAGTAACTTTGTTTGAAATAGTTCCTGAGAAAGGAGTCCGAATTTCAAAAATAAAAAATCTGGAAGATGATATTGCCCTAAGTCTGGCAGCTTTAGGAATACGAATGATCGCTCCAATTCCTGGTAAGGGAACTATTGGTATTGAAGTGCCAAATAAAAAACCAGAAATTGTTAGTATGCATTCGGTAATAAGCAGTCCGAAGTATCAGAATTCTGAATTTGCTTTGCCTGTATGTTTAGGTAAAACAATATCGAATGAAGTATTTATTGCAGATTTAGCAAAAATGCCTCATCTACTAATGGCTGGAGCCACGGGTCAAGGTAAGTCGGTTGGGTTGAATGCCATTATTATATCGCTACTTTACAAGAAACATCCAGCAGAATTAAAATTTGTAATGGTGGATCCAAAGAAAGTTGAGCTTACGCTTTACCAAACATTGGAAAGACATTATTTGGCCAAACTTCCAGGGGAAAACGATGCCATTATTACCGACAATAAACAAGTTGTAAATACACTCAACTCACTTTGTGTGGAGATGGATGACCGTTACAAATTGTTGCAAGCGGCATTAGTACGAAACATAAAAGAATACAATACAAAGTTCAAGAAACGGAAACTAAGTCCTAATGAAGGACATCGTTACCTGCCTTATATAGTAGTGATTGTAGATGAGGTGGCAGACCTTATTATGACTGCAGGAAAAGAAGTGGAGCACCCCATTGGAAGGCTAGCACAACTTGCAAGAGCCATTGGGATTCACTTAATTTTAGCAACACAAAGACCATCTGTAAATATTATTACGGGAACTATTAAAGCTAACTTCCCAGCGAGAGCTGCATTTAGGGTTTCAAGTAAAATTGATTCCAGAACTATTTTGGATGGAAACGGTGCAGATCAATTAATTGGTAAAGGAGATATGTTGTACTCTACAGGGAGCGAAATTGTGAGACTTCAATGTCCTTTTGTAGATACACCAGAAGTAGACACAATTACTTCATTCATTGGAAATCAAAGAGGATATCCAGATGCACATATACTTCCAGAAGTTCGCGAAGAAGCGGAGGGAGGCAACAATGAATTTAATCCATTAGAAAGGGATGATTATTTTGAAGATGCTGCTCGAATTGTCGTGCAACACCAACAAGGAAGCACATCTCTCATCCAAAGACGATTAAAAGTTGGATATAATAGAGCAGGACGTTTGATAGATCAATTAGAAGCTGCTAATATTGTAGGCCCATTTGAGGGTAGTAAGGCAAGAGCTGTTTTAATTCCAGACGAATATGCTTTGGAACAGTTTTTGAACACTTTACACTAGAAAAATTTAACAATGAAAAAATCACTTTTACTATTAAGCATCTTAAGTCTATTGCTAGTTAATCCTTTTATGTCTATTTCAGATACAGAGGATAATCAAAGTTCGCAAATACTAAGTAAACTTAGCAAGACCTATAAAACCTATAAATCAATTAAGGCTTCGTTCTCCATTAGTATTAAAAACACACAGTCTAATACAAGTGTGAAGCAAAGTGGCACGCTTTATCAAAAAGGAAAGAAATTTAGAGTAAATATGTCAGGTCAAGAGATTTACTGTGACGGTAAAACCATCTGGACCTACCTAAAAGACGCCAATGAAGTGCAAATTTCAAAGTTTGACGCAAAAACAATGGATATCAACCCTTCTGAAATTTTTACGATATACGAAAAAGGATTTATCCATAAACACGCTGGTCAAGTTTCAAATGGAACGCAAACATTGGATGTAATTGAGTTAACTCCAACGGATAAAAACAAGCCTTATTTTAAGGTTAAACTTGGAATCGATAAGCTTGCTAACAAAGTAAAAGAAATGTCTGTACACAGTAAGAACGGTATCACTACAACGTATGTGATTACTAAGTTTGAGCCAAATGTGGCAATGAGCGAGTCTTACTTTAAGTTTAATGCCAAAGATAAGCCAGGTGTTATTGAAATAGACCTGAGATAATGCGAAAGACATTATTCTATATCACGTGTATACTCGTTGTTATCGGTTGTTCTAAAACCAAATTAACTAAAAGACAAGTGAGTAAGTGGTATGTTTCGCTGGCAACTACCGAATGCTTTGGTAAATGTCCGGTATATCAAATAGAAACGAAAGGTGATGGATCTTCTTCTTTATTAGCATTAAGATTCATGGAAAAGCAAGGACGTTATACAGGTCAGTTTCCAGCAGATTCTTTAAACGCACTTATTTCAGTTGTCCAAACATCTGATTGGGAGTCATATAAAGGAGAATATTTAACTGGCTATACTGATTTGCCTTCTACCATTTTACGTTACTCTATTACTCCAGGAGATACCTTTGGAGTAAGATTCGAATCTGATAGGGCACCAATTGAATTACAACGTATCGCAAATCTTTTAAAGCACGGTGAGAAAATGATTGACTGGAA
>CBDUEX010000248.1:0-3806 GCA_965366305.1 uncultured Bacteroidia bacterium
GGTTCTATTGACAACTGGGCAGATCAATACCTCGGACCATTTCTATCTTTATATTCGGATTCACTTGCTAAATGGCATACACAAAACCGTAATTTAGTAGATGCTGCAGGTGGCGGATTGTCATCACCGAGATACCAACCAGGGACGGCTGAATTTGACAGTGCATTCTCTGATATTACAGGAAGGTTATTTACTGAAAATGGCACTAGATTTTATGATAAATCAGCATTGTACCATGGCCAGGCTGAGTATAAATTTAAACCCACGTTTGGGATTGTTACCGTAGGTGGAAGTGGACGATTGTATGCACCGCAAAGTAGAGGAACTATTTTAGAAGACACCGGAAGTACCAAAATTCGCAATCATGAGTTTGGTGTTTATGCTGGTCTTGATAAGCGATGGGGACGTGATAGAGTAATCATGAACACCACCGTGAGAGTTGACAAAAACAAAAACTTCAACTTTTTAGTGTCTCCAGCTGCTTCACTTGTATATAAGCACAGAACTAATCATGTTTTCAGAACATCTATATCTGCTGCAATTAGAAACCCAACGTTGGCCGACCAATATTTGTATTACGATGTAGGTAGAGCCACTTTGCTAGGTAATTTAAACGGATATGATTCCTTAATCGAAGTTGAATCTTTCAATAAATATAGAAGTGTTAATTTAGATTTAGCTGCTCTTGAATACTTTAATGTGGCTCCTATTCGCCCAGAGAAAGCACGAACTTTTGAATTGGGATATAAAGGCAGTTTAAAGAAAGAATCCATCTTTATTGATGCGGGATACTACCTGACCTACTACAAAGATTTTATTGGATATAACATTGGATTAGATGCAAATTTTGATCCTGTGACCCGTTTTCCAGTAGGTGGAATAAATGCATATCGTGTTGCGGCAAATGCAACATCCACGGTAACCACTCAAGGGCTATCTGTAAGTGTAAATTACTATTATAAAAAACTAGCCTACGGTGTAAACTATTCTTACAATGTATTGAACAAACAAGGTACGGACGATCCGATTATACCCGCATTTAATACTCCAAAGAATAAATTCAATCTTAGCTTAACCGGTACTCGAATAAAGCTACCTAAAATTAAGGGAGAAAACTTTGGATTTGGGATAAACTACAAATGGATTCAAGGATTTATTTTTGAAGGTTCACCTCAATTTACAGGATTTGTTCCAACTTATGATATGGTGGATGCTCAGCTTAATTACAATATCCCAAAGTGGAAAACAAAAGTAAAAATTGGGGCTTCCAATATTTTTGGCATCATGCCACTTTTTGATCAACAAGGAGAATTTAAGCGAACCGTATTCAACAATGTGAACTACCAAGTTTACGGTGGACCTTTCGTTGGGAGACTTGCTTACTTCTCGGTTGTAAAACAAATAGACACTAGAAAAAAATAAAATTATATACTTGAATTATTAAAAAATATTAACTTGCCCAAGCAAGTTCAACAAAAAAAGAAAAATATGAAAAAAATTTACACTTTAACAATGGTGCTTTTCCTATTAAGCACTACACTTTTCACCTTCGCACAAAAGCGGTATATAGATGAAATTTACACGAATGCTGAAATTGAAGTAGAATCAAATGTGAAGTTTGCAACTAACATTGATTTTCTTACTTCTAAATTTACTGATCAATCTCAGGTTGTAAATGACCTTACAGGCATTAAAACTGCTGTATTTACAGGTCAGCCTATTCCTGCAACTTATTACAACCCAGCAGACACTAACTCTGATGTGAAAGTTACAGATCTTAAAATGGACATATACAAACCACTTAGTTCTGTTGACAATACTACGGACCGACCTGTTGTTGTATTCATTCATACAGGTAACTTTTTACCTCCACCAATCAACGGCTCTCCTACTGGAATCAAAACAGATAGTTCGGCAATTGTACTTTGTCAGAATTGGGCAAAACGTGGATATGTAGCTATTTCAATTGACTACAGATTAGGATGGAATCCTTTAGCATCAAGTGTATTTGAACGTAGAGGACAATTGTTAAATGCGGTATATAGAGCAATTCACGATACAAAACAAGCAGTACGTTTTGTGAAAGACAGTGCATCTAATTACGGTATCGACCCTGGTCAAGTTGTGCTTTATGGAGAAGGTTCTGGAGCTTATGTTGCCTTGGCATATGAGACATTGGATAAGTATCCTGACATGGAATTACCGAAATTTATTAACCCTGCCAATCAAAAATCATATATCGATACAGCTCAAGTAGGTTTAATCCCAGGATGGGGAGGATCATTAAATCTCTACGCTCAAAGTGCTACTTCTTCAGAAATAAAAGCAGTAGTTACCGCTGGAGGTGCTTTAGCTGACACATCATGGTTAGAAGCTGGAGATGCTCCAATGATTGCTTTCCAGTGCGTTAGAGATCCATTTGCTCCATTTAATGAAGGAGTGGTTATTGTTCCTACAACAAACGAAGATGTTGTTGAAGTTCAAGGTGCTAATTTATACATTAAAAAAGCGAATGAAATTGGAAATAACGATGCAATTAAAAATATGCCAGCTAGTACGCGATATACTGCTGAAGCACGAAGCCGTTATGGCGTAACATATGATTACATCTATACTTCACCACAGGATAAAATTACAGTAAACCAAGATGTTGAAGGTTTATTCCCAATCATTAGACCTTTAGGTGCTTCTTTAACACAAAACGAAGCTGGACCTTGGCAATGGTGGGATCCAAATTCTCCATTAGCAACAGCACAGGTTGCACCAGGTGTAACAGCTCACATGAACAGTATGCAATCGAACCCATCAATGTCTCCTTCACAAGGAAGAGCGTATGTTGATACTATTATGGGTTATATGTGTCCTAGAGTAGCCGTAGTACTTGGATATTATACTGCAGTTTCTTTATCAACTGATGATATAAATCAAGTATCAGGAACTATGATGCCTAATCCAGCTACCAATAACGTAACTGTGGCATTTGCACCTGATGTTCGTATTCAAAAGATAACTCTAACTGACATTATGGGTACGGTTATTTATACGAACTCTAATGTTGCGAGTAACTCTGCAGCTATTAACTTAACTAACTATAGTTCAGGTTACTATTTCATTTCGGCAGAAACCAGTAAGGGTAGCTGGAATGGAAAAATGATTAAGGAATAAAACAAGAAATTAAAAGATTGAACAAAAGCCTCATTTGCAATTGCAGATGAGGCTTTTGTTATTTACGATGCTTAAGACTTACCTTTGAGCAAATTGACCTTCACAAGTATCATTATCAATTCAAAGTCAATTTATTAAAATACCAGTACATTAATAAGCACATCGAACATATTCTTTTGGAAACTAAAACTCAGACCTATACAACTCAAGACAAAATCAGCATTTTACAAAAGATGCCTTTGTTAAAAAATTGCAGTGATGAAACGATTCAAAGGATTGCACATGACACCTACCACAGGAGCTATGAAAAGAATAGCTTTGTTATGTCTTCTGAAACTGCCATTCATAGGATCGCTATAGTTGCAAATACAGGTAGAATGAAAATTTCTGCCACTAACCAAAAAAATGGAGAAGAATCTAGTGCGTATATACTTACCTACGGAGATATATTTAATGTAACCACCTTCTTTGACGGCGAGAAAGATCATTTGCAAGCAGAAGCAATTGATAACATTGAAATACTACATTGCAATATTGATATTTCTAGAGATTGGATAAATTCATGTGAGGATTTTAATAAAAATCTTTTAGGCTACTTGACTAATAGATTACGAATGGTCCAAAAATTTAATGTAAACAGA
>CBDUEX010000249.1:0-3791 GCA_965366305.1 uncultured Bacteroidia bacterium
ATTATCCGAGACTGTAAGTCACCATCAAAGTTAAATATCTCTTTTCCAAATTGAGGTTGATCGTTTTCATCAAACCACAACACATCAATAATCTTTCTGTTGGTTTTCGAATCTTGTCCGTCCCAACCAAACATAAGGTAGTGATCTTCTTTTTTCCATCTGTAGTGATGTACTTGATAGTACAATGCTCCCATCCAATGTCTGTTGTCAAACTGGCCATAATAGATGTCTCTGTTATAGTCTGAACTATCGTAGAGACCAAATAGTACCAGGCTGTCTGTATTATTCATCTGAATGGCTCCAAAATACATGTATTTGCCGCTATCCAGCAATAAGTTCCAAGTGAAGACTCTAAACTTATTATCGTCTGGTTTAATAGCGGAAACTGTTTTTAACGTTGTAAAGTCGTAGTCAAACGATTGCGGAACTTGAAGTGCAGTTTTTAAGGTTTGGATAAAATAGTAGCAACTGGTTATTCGTTCTTGAACATCTTCGGAATTGATGATGTTATAACTTAATCCTTCAAGTTGGTATTCAATATTTCGAATGGAATCGTAATTAACAGAATCAATCTTGTGCTTCTTTTGAGCAAAAGAACCAATTCCAAAAAATAGGATTGCTATTGAAATTATCAGTCTCATTCTATTCTATAACTGAATAATATCAATTTTCGTGCCTTAGAAATGTTTTAGATATTTTTAATAACCATGGCACTTGCTCCACCTCCACCGTTACATATACCTGCAGCACCAATTTTGCCACCGTTTTGTTTCAGTACATTGATAAGCGTAACCAATATTCTTGCACCTGAAGCTCCCAATGGATGTCCTAATGCAACTGCACCACCGTTTATATTTACTTTGGATGCATCTAAATTTAAAAGTTGATTATTAACTAGGGCCACTACAGAAAATGCTTCGTTCAATTCAAAAGCGTCAACATCTGCAATAGAGCAACCTGCTCTTTCCAATGCAATTGGAACTGCTTTTGCTGGAGCAGTTGTAAAATATTCTGGCTCATGAGCAGCATCTGCAAATGATACTACCTCTGCAATTGGAGTTAAACCCAATTCCTTTACTTTTTCTTCGCTTGCAAGTATAATACATGCAGCACCATCATTAATTGTTGATGCGTTTGCTGCAGTTACCGTTCCATCCTTTTCAAATACCGGTCTTAAACCTGGTATTTTTTCAAACATTACGTTTCTGAACTCTTCATCTTCATCCATAATAATTGGATCTCCACGTCTTTGTGGAATCTCAACGGGAACTATCTCTTCTTTAAACTTCCCAGCTTCTACTGAAGCAGCAACTTTTTTATAAGAATTGATTGCATATTCATCTTGTGCTTCTCTTGAAATTGAATAGTCCTTAGCAGTTTTATCAGCTGCACTGCCCATCATATAGTCATTATAAACATCACGTAAACCGTCATGTGCAAGTCCATCTATTGCAGTGAAATTTCCATACTTATATCCATTTCTAGAACCCGGTAAATAATGAGGAACTTGACTCATATTTTCCATTCCACCAGTTACAACAATATCGTTATGTCCTAGCATAATACTAGATGCTCCTAGAGCTACAGATTTCATACCACTGGCACAAACTTTATTAATTGTAGTACATGGAGTTGTGTTTGGAAGTCCTGCAAATATCGCTGCTTGTCGAGCTGGTGCTTGACCTACGCCTGCTTGTAATACGTTACCGAAAAAGACTTCATCTACTTGCTCTGGTTTTACACCTGATTTTGCAAGAGCACCTTTTATCGCCGTTGCTCCTAATTGAGGAGCTGATATTCCACTTAATTTGCCATTAAAACTTCCCATTGGAGTTCTAACTGCTGCTACAATATAAACTGACTTCATTTCTACTGCAAAAATACAGAATTAACCTCGATTTAGGTTGTTTGGAAGACTAAAATAAATGTCGTTTGAAACCAATCCTCAAACCGGTAGAATATTGATTTTGGTTCACTGGATATGGCTTTTTGAACGTAGAGTTTAGATTGTACTTAAATTGAGGATTCACAAACATCTCCAAGCGTTCTCCAACAAACTGAGATATGGTGGCTCCAGTAGAAACTCCTACACCATATTGTCTAAAAATCTCTTCTTTTTCTGTAATCCAATAGTAATAATCCGTTTCAAAATCATAAACCAATGCATTTACATTATCGAGTTTTTGAAAATTAATACCTCCATCCACAGCAACCTTAAATTTTTCTAAAACAAATAAATCATAGCTAACTCCAAGCGGAATTTCGATGTACGAGTACTTATTGGTATAAGGAATATTATTCTCCGAACTTTCGGCATCGTACACTTCATACAAAGGTGATTTATTTAAAAATTCAGATTCTTCATAATTTGGATCTGCCTTATTAACTGGTGATACCTGAAGTTGTTCTCCGTAATTTGAGTAGTATAGCCCCGTATAAACGTTTAATCGCTCTGTTATTCTACGGCCAATATCAATTCCAATATTGAAAGAGGAAATAGCTTTATCACTTATATTTCTTGTTTCTTCAGTTAGTCCATAGGTATAACGATAGTTTCCATGAACCGCTACTCCACTTACATATCGAGCATCATATCCAAATGAACGATAGTTTAGTGTTGGTGAAAAACTAAAACCAAAATACCAATTACCCATTTGAGGAATGATATTAGGATCGATTAGATACTCTTTTTCTAAACGAGAATAGTATTTAATTAATAATGGATTTTGAAAATTAGATATAATATCAATATCTGAAATTGCCTCAAGGTCTGTAAATTCTGCACTGAATACAGGAGTAGTAATTTCGGGTGATTCTGATTTTACAATTGAAGCTCGTTTTCGCTGAATAACTGGTAAAAATTTGCTTCTAATTTTTGGTGATAATACTTGTTCTATAGAAACATTTTCTGGAACCGGTTTGATTCTATAAACTACATTAGCATCCGTTAGTTCTTCTTTTACCGTATTATTTTTAGATTCCCATAATCTTCCAATGTCAAAATTGATGTCTTTGAAGGACTTCCCGGTTATTAAACTATAGGTCTGAAACCCAAGTAAACCAAGCCCACCAAGCACCAAAGGAGTAATTACCAGTGTTGCCAAGGAAACCTTGCCTGTGAAATACTTCTTTATATTTTGCCAATCTGCGAACATGAAACATGCAAATGTAGTTTATATAACAGGTTAGTAATCACTAGAATTAGGGTTTGACCGAAATATGAGATTTCCTCTAAACTGCTCTTTTACTTGAATACTATAACTTTTTAGAATAATATTTGGTATAAGCTAGCTATAAAACAGCACAATTATGGTTGTAATCTTACAATTTCCCAGCTGTTTTCTGCTGCCTTGTAAAGCAACCGATCGTGCAGTCTGTTTTCTCTTCCTTGCCAAAATTCTACTTCATATGGAGCTACTTCAAACCCGCCCCAATGCTCCGGCTTCATTACTAATTCACCTTCAAATTCGCATGCATAATGTTTCAATTTATCTTCTAGCTCTGTGCGGTTCGCTATTTTTTTACTTTGTGCTGAAACCCATGCTCCTATCTGGCTTTCACGTGGTCTGGAATTAAAATATTCTTGAGACTCTTCTGTTGAAACTTTTACTGCCTTTCCTCTTATAATAATCTGTCGTTCTAGTGGTAACCATAGAAATAATAACGTGCAATAAGGATTTTTAAGTAATTGTTGAGCCTTATGACTTTCATAATTGGTGAAAAAGACAAATTTATTTTGCCGTAATCCCTTTAACAACACAGTTCTTGAATCTACTTTATTCTCATTTATT
>CBDUEX010000250.1:0-3762 GCA_965366305.1 uncultured Bacteroidia bacterium
AACCATGGCTGCTTTCTATCATGTAAATGATGTGCATTGTTATTCCGGCGGAACAGAAGTTACTGCTGTATTTCCAAAAGTAATAGAAACTCAAATTGAACTGGGATTTGATGTTCAACAGCTATCAAACAATGTTAACCCGGTTTACGCTGTTAAGTATGGCACAAACTCACCTCCAATTGTTTGTTTCTCGAAAAAATTTGATCATTCGTTTAATCCGAAGTCATCTTTTGCAGCTGTAATGACCTGCAGCAGTGCCGATTCTAATTGTCCCGTAATACTTGGTGCTGAAAGAATAGCCGTGACTTATGAAGATCCAAAAGTATCGGACAATACCCCAAATCAAAACCAAGTATATTTGAATCGAAGTATTCAAATTGCAACCGAAATGAAGTACGTATTTTCAAAACTAGCTACAAGTAATGGCAACAACTAAAAAACTCGGATTCTTAGATTCTTACCTCACTTTATGGATATTTCTGGCCATGGCCGTGGGAGTTGCATTGGGATATTTTATTCCAAGTATTCCAGATGCCATTAATGCCACAAGCTCAGGTTCTACCAACATACTAATTGCTGTTGGGCTAATCTTAATGATGTATCCTCCTTTAGCAAAAGTGAATTACAAGTTATTACCCAACGTTTTTAAGAATGTAAAAATACTATCGATATCACTGATACTCAATTGGATAATTGGTCCGGTGCTCATGTTTATTCTGGCCATCGTTTTTCTTCATGATTATCCGGAATACATGGTAGGCTTAATTCTAATTGGATTGGCAAGATGTATAGCCATGGTGTTGGTATGGAACGACCTTGCAGAAGGAAGTTCAGAATATGGAGCAGGATTGGTTGCCCTAAACAGCATCTTTCAAGTATTTGCATACAGTTTTTACGCATGGTTATTTATCACCATTCTTCCTCCCTATTTTGGGTTTGAAGGTGCTATTGTTGATATCGATATTGCAACTATAGCTGAAAGTGTAGCCATTTACTTAGGCATCCCTTTTTTAGCTGGTATCCTATCACGCTATTTTTTAGTGAAACTGAAAGGAGAAGAGTGGTATACAAACGTTTTTATTCCTACTATCTCTCCCATGACTCTTATCGCTTTACTGTTTACCATTTTGGTGATGTTTTCGTTAAAAGGAGAACTTATTGTTCAAATCCCCATGGATGTACTGATCATTGCAGTTCCTCTGCTCATCTATTTCTTAGTGATGTTCATTCTTGGTTTCTTTTTTAGTAAAGCAATGGGAGCTGAATACGATAAAACTGCATCCATCGCATTTACATCTGCTGGAAACAACTTTGAATTAGCCATTGCCGTTGCAATTGCAGTTTTTGGGTTAAACTCAGGTCAAGCCTTTGCCGGAGTAATTGGGCCGCTGGTTGAAGTGCCTGCATTGATCTTATTGGTACGTGTTTCTTTCTGGTTGAAGAAAAAGTATTTCTAATTTACAAGTGGTACAATTTGAAATTTCTTTCGTCGTTTTTGTAGTATGAAAAAATATGTTTTGTTTATTCTCTGTCTCGGATTCTTATTTCAAAAAGGCTATAGCCAAACGAAAGAGCCCTTAGAATTTTATTTCCAAACCCCTTTTTCATTAGGATCCGGAAACACTATACTATTGAACCCGACAGAGTTTGGTTTGCTAATTCCAACTAAGAAGCCACAATTTAAATACATTATTGGCGTAAATGGATTTCGAGATACACGTTCAAATTTTCTCTATTATGACTCCGTTAGCAGCAAGTACCGATCGAGTGTAGCCCCTGCATACCGCCTAGAAGAGGGTGAGTCTATTGCATATATAAATAATAGTATAGAACAGCGATATTTTGGACTGCGATTAGGTATTCAAAGGGAAATCTATATTGAAGATATTCCAATTATTACGAGTCTTTCGTTAAATAATATCATCAGTTCATCAACGAGAATACAGTACCTCGGAGACGTAATTTATACCGACAGTATTAAATTTGTCGTTCAAGGTTCTGACTCAAAAGCATTGTACCACACTACCACAGAGGAAATCGAATCAAGAAATATGCTCTATATCCCTGTTTTAACATTAGATGTAGGTGTTAAATTTTCGCTAGGTGAAAAATGGTCGCTGGTTCCAAAAATTGTAGGCAGTTTAGCCGTTTATGATAGAGGAAAATTAGAACATCTGCAATATTCCACAATTGGTGCCGATTTAGCATTTCAAGGAGCCATTCGATTGAATTACAAGATAATGTAACAAATCTGTCAACTATGATTCTTTGCCAATTAGCGACTTGAAAATATAAATCATGTTTCAACATGATTTTGAAAAAGGTATTTAACAAATTCTGAAGATTAACTTACTTTGCCGCATATGTCGACCAAAAGAGACGAGTTACTCAAAGCAATAGACGCAAAATACCAGGCGATGGGCCAAGATCCTGATGTACATTTATCGGGATTACTGCATGCTGAGCCAATGAAATACTGGGACTTTATTCAAGTAGACGCTTTACTTGGACTGCAAACACAACGAACCCAACTTCCCGATGAAATGGTTTTCATTATGTATCATCAAATCAACGAGCTTTTGTTCAAAATGATTCTTTGGGAAATGGGACAAATATCTCATACAGAGAACATTGCTCCCGATAAGTTTACCATGCATTTGATGCGTATATCTCGTTATTTTGATGTGCTATCCGACTCTTTTGATGTTATGGGTGAAGGCATGGAATTAGAACAATACATGAAGTTTAGAGATACCCTCACTCCGGCTAGTGGGTTTCAATCGGCTCAATACCGCATGATTGAAATTGCTTCTACCGAATTGATTAACTTAATTGATTACCGATTTAGAGCAACTATCAACCGAGATACACCTTACGAACATGCTTTCGAACACATGTATTGGCAAGCGGCTGGCAAAGACTACGAAACCGGTGCTAAAAATAAGCTATTAGTGAACTTTGAAGAAAAGTACAAAAAGACATTGATAGACCATATGAAAGATTACAATACCATCAATCTATGGACAAAATTCAAGCAATTACCTGTTGAGTATCGCGAGAACAAAGAGCTAATCAAAGCAATGCGTCATTACGATCATACCGTAAATATTGATTGGACGATTCACCATTTAGAAGCAGCAAAGAAATATTTAGGTGATGCTCCAGCAACTGGCGGAAGCGATTGGACTAAGTACATGCATCCGAAATACCAACGAAGAATCTTTTTCCCAGAACTTTGGACAAAAGAAGAACTAGAAGGTTGGGGTGTCACAAATCTCGAGCGAGAAATGTAATTTAGACACCAAATTGGTTCAAGTGGTAATCTAAATGCTTGTAAAACATTGTATTCCACTCCTTTTTAGTTAATGGGCCGAAGCTATGTGACTCTTTACCTTCAAACTGATCCTCTCCCATTTCTTGCACTTTATTGATGAACGAAATCAATCGTTCTTTCTCCTTTTCAAAATCTGCATTTGATTCTCCTGCTGCTTTAAAATCTGGAGCTGTTGGACTGTTCTTTTTATACGGTTTATCTCCAACTACGGTTGCTTTAACAAAGGTTTTTATCAGCCACTTTTTTAGTCCAGTAGGCTTTTGGTATTTACCTGGCTCAAAAAGGTATTCGTAGGTAACGTTACAATGTGCCATCAATTGGCTTGCGTTCATTTTACCCCATTGTGGTTTGCTAGCTGCGTTTAGTTGTGAAATACGCTCTATAAGCTGATCTGATACTTCTTTATTGAATACATTTGGATAAGACAT
>CBDUEX010000251.1:0-3759 GCA_965366305.1 uncultured Bacteroidia bacterium
GGCGCTCACCTTGGTGACCACCATGGTCCCGTCTTCACGGAACACGATGATGTCATCGATATCGGAGCAGTCGCAGATATATTCTTCCTTCTTAATTCCAGTACCAACAAAGCCTTCAGATAAATTGGCGTAGAGCTTTTCATTTGCTACGGCAACCACTTTTGTGTTTATTTCTTCAAAACCTTTGATTTCAGTTTTTCGTTCTTTGCCCTTACCGAACTTTTCTAACAAGTCTTTATAGTAATCAATAGCATACTCCGTTAAGTTGGCTAAATAATTATTAACTTCTGCTAGAGCATCTTCAATCCCTTTTAATAATTCGTCAGCTTTAAATGAATCGAACTTAGAGATACGCTTGATTTTTATCTCGGTAAGCCGAACAATATCTTCTTCGGTTACTTCTCTTTTTAATAATTTTTTAAATGGCTTAAGTCCTTTATCAATTGCCGCTATTACAGCTTCCCACGTTTCACACTCTTCAATATCACGATAGATACGTTCTTCAATGAAGATTTTTTCAAGTGAGCTGAAATGCCATTTCTCTTCAAGTTCGCCTCGTTTAATCTCAAGTTCCCTTTTTAGCAGCTCAACGGTATTGGTTGTATTAATATTCAGAATTTCTGATATCCCTAAAAACTGTGGCTTTTCTTCTACAATAACACAAGCGTTAGGGGAGATGGACGTTTCGCAATTTGTAAATGCATACAACGCGTCTATCGTTTTATCTGTTGAAATATTGTTAGGGAGTTGAATTTCAACTTCAACATCCTTGGCAGTATTGTCAACAACCTTTTTGATTTTTATCTTGCCTTTATCGTTTGCTTTTAGGATAGAATCAATTAACGAACCAGTGGTTACACCATAAGGAACATCCGTTATAAGAAGTGTTTTTTTATCTCGTTCTACAATTGTAGCTCTTACTTTAACTCTTCCTCCACGTCGTCCGTCTTGGTAATCGGAAACATCTACCTGTCCTCCCGTTTGAAAATCTGGATATAACGTTGGTTGTTTCCCTTCTAGAATTTTAATGCTTCCTTGTATCAGCTCTCTAAAATTATGAGGTAAGATTTTGGTGCTTAAACCAACAGCTATCCCTTCAACACCTTGAGCTAATAATAATGGGAACTTAACAGGAAGCGTAATGGGTTCATTCTTTCTACCATCGTAAGAACGTTGCCATTCGGTTGTTTGTTTATTGAATGCTATCGCCAACGCGAATTTGTTCAATCTTGCTTCAATGTATCTTGGAGCTGCAGCACTATCGCCAGTTCTAACATCTCCCCAGTTTCCTTGGCAATCAATTAGCAGGTCTTTTTGACCCATGTTAATAATAGCTGCACCAATTGCAGCATCACCGTGCGGATGATATTGCATGGTTTGTCCAATAACGTTAGCAACCTTGTTGTACCGCCCATCATCCATTTCTTTCATAGAATGAAGGAAACGGCGTTGTACAGGTTTCAACCCATCATTGATATGAGGAACTGCACGTTCAAGTATAACGTAACTTGCATAGTCTAAGAACCAGTCTTCGTACATGCCTTTAACAGCACGCTGACCATCTTCTAAATCTATTTTCGTCTCTTTCTCCTCCGGAAGTGGTTTATTATCCTCTAACTCTTCGTTTTCATCCATACTTAAGCAGCTTCTTCAATTTCTGTTAGTTTTTCTTTTTCCAATTCAGCTTCCTCATCTTCAGAAGTTTCATCAATCTCTGATCGTAGATTATTGATGATAAATTCTTGGCGACTTGGAGTGTTTTTACCCATGTAGTATGCTAATATTTTATTGATGGATGAATCTTCGGTTAGAAGCACTGGTTCTAACCGAATGTCTTCACCAATAAATCCTCCAAATTCATCGGGAGATATTTCTCCTAATCCCTTAAATCGGGTAATTTCTGCAGACTTTCCAAGTTTTGATAATGCTTTTCGTCGTTCCGTTTCAGCGTAACAATAAATGGTTTCTTTTTTATTTCGAACACGGAACAAGGGTGTTTCTAAAATATACACATGACCTTTCCGAACCAGATCTGGGAAAAATTGCAAGAAAAAGGTAAGTATTAATAGTCGAATATGCATACCATCAACGTCGGCATCTGTTGCTATTACAATTTTGTTGTACCGAAGGTCATCAATACTTTCCTCTATGTTTAGTGCGTGTTGTAGAAGGTTAAATTCTTCGTTTTCGTATACAATCTTCTTCTTCATTCCAAAGCAGTTTAGCGGTTTACCTCTTAAACTAAACACTTGAGTTTGAACATCTCGGGCTTTGGTAATACTACCACTTGCAGAGTCACCCTCAGTAATAAACAAGGTAGTTTCTAATCTACTCTCATGTTTCTCATCAGTAAAATGAATTCTACAATCCCGTAGCTTTTTATTATGAACACTGGCTTTTTTGGCACGTTCTCTAGCAATTTTTCGAACACCAGCCATGTCCTTACGTTCTCTTTCAGACTGTTGAATTTTTCTGAGAAGTGCATCCGCAGTATCTGGATTTTTATGCAAGTAATTATCCAGTTGAGCTTTCACAAACTGATTTATTTCAGCTTTTAATGAAGGTCCGTCTGGAGAAATTTCAGTGCTACCTAGTTTGGTTTTTGTTTGAGATTCAAATACAGGTTCTTGAATTCTAACACTTATAGCAGAAACCAGCGAAGCACGCACATCGGTAGAATCAAAGGCTTTTCCATAAAAGTCTCGAATTGTACGAACCAAAGCTTCTTTAAATGCAGTAACATGGGTACCACCTTGTGTTGTATTTTGTCCATTTACAAATGAATAATACTCTTCACCGTAATGCACATCATGTGTGATGGCCATTTCAATATCACCATCTTTCAAGTGAATAATTGGATATCTAATTTCATCTTCATTGGTTTTTCGATCCAATAAATCCAACAATCCATTTTTGGAGAAATATTTTGTTCCATTAAAGTAGATACTTAGGCCTGCATTCAAATACACATAGTTCCACATTTGATTATCAATATAATCGGTAATGTATTTGTGATTTTTAAATATCTCTATATCCGCCGTATATTCTACATACGTTCCATTCTCTTCGGTAGTTTTGCCTTCCTCTTCATTGGTTAATTCACCTCGTGAAAATTCGGCCATTTTATATTTACCTTCTCGATAACTAACTACTTTAAAATAGGAGGAGAGGGCATTTACCGCTTTGGTACCAACACCATTCAATCCAACTGATTTTTGAAAAACAGCAGAGTCGTACTTGGCACCAGTATTTATCTTGCTAACAACATCTACTACTTTCCCTAAAGGAATACCACGCCCATAATCACGAACGGTGACGTAGTTATCTGTAAGTTTGATATCAATCTTTTTGCCATTGCCCATCATAAACTCATCTATTGAGTTGTCTATGACTTCTTTTATCATGATGTAAATTCCATCTTCAGCGGAAGAACCATTTCCTAGCTTACCAATGTACATACCGGGTCGTAACCTAATATGCTCCTTCCAGTCTAACGACCTTATACTATCTTCATTATATTGATTTTCTGCCATTTATACTTTGATAATTATCTTATCTTGTGGTAAACGCCCAAATGTAGTATGGATAGGCTGTTTAGCCATATATCAATATGTAATTTTATAAACAAGAACGTGGATAAATCAATTTATCTACCTATTGATTCAGATTCAAAAATCGGAACATAAAAAAAAGCCCTCCGAAGAGAGCTTTCTGCATTAAGTAACAATTTGTTTAGCTAAGCTTTAATAGGAGCGTGTT
>CBDUEX010000252.1:0-3735 GCA_965366305.1 uncultured Bacteroidia bacterium
ACTGTGTTGAGTGTAGTTTTTATTTGTCCATTCAATTAATTTCTTTCTTACTTTGTCAAATTCTTTGCTTTTCATCCATTGCTTTTCAATCAGATGAAAGTCTTTTTCGCTTTCAATTTCGATAACTTGGTCATAAGTATGTATTTCTCCGATATTTTTGATTTCCGAAAAATTTAGTTTAGTCCGTTTCTTCCAACGACCTGGAATTTCTATAAAGTCTTCTCCAATTTTCAGTTTTCCAATACTAAACTTATTAATAAATAGTGCAAGAAATCCAATTCCGAGTGCTGATGTCATTAGAAAAAATATGAACATAATTATCCGAAACCATATTTCGCCTTTTTCCAAAGTCACTCCGCCAAAGATTGTAGCCATTAAAATTCCACCAATTCCAACGAATAGATATTTAAAAGGTGGTCGATATTTAAATTCGTTTATCAATTATTTCTTGTTAAAATCGTTGGTTCTCAAATTACACACAACTCTTGTATAACCACCCCTCCATTTCGTTCTTTTTTAGGGTTTATGACAGCGTTTCATAACCAAAATTAAGGTAATTATCTGATTTTCAAAGGCAACATCCGTTTGTAAGCGTTTATAAGTAATTGTAAACGTTTACTGTACCATAGTGGACATCATTTAGTTTTTCCAAATTTTCAACACCGCTTGTTTATCACATTCTTTGAAATATACTTTGCACAAGAATGAGCAGTTTTGTTGTAAGTGCACGTAAATACCGTCCAGAGAGTTTCGACTCTGTGGTAGGGCAGGAGCATATTACCCAAACTTTAGTCAACGAAATTAAAAACGATCGACTTGCTCAAGCATTCTTGTTCTGTGGTCCGCGTGGTGTAGGTAAAACTACCTGTGCTCGTATCCTTGCCAAAGAAATAAACAAAGGCACTGTTCCTGATGACTACGATTTTTCATTCAATATATTTGAGCTGGATGCTGCTTCTCACAATTCTGTTGAAGACATTCGAGCGTTGAACGAACAAGTTCGCATACCACCACAAACCGGAGACTATAAAGTCTATATTATTGATGAGGTTCATATGTTGAGTCAGAGTGCATTCAACGCATTTCTGAAAACGTTGGAAGAACCTCCAAAATATGCCATCTTTATTCTAGCAACTACAGAACGTCATAAGATTTTACCAACGATTCTATCCCGGTGTCAAATCTTTAATTTCGACAGAATACAAGTTCCCGAAATTGTAACTCACTTGCAAAGCATTGCCAAAGATGAAAAGATAGAAGCGGAAGAAGAAGCTCTTCATCTGATAGCTCAAAAAGCAGATGGTGCTATGCGAGATGCTCTTTCCATCTTTGATCAGATGGCAAGTTTTGGAACAGAAGGAAAAATCACCTATAATGAAGTAATCACTAATCTTAATATTCTTGATTACGATTACTATTTTAAAATTACAGATAGCTTTTTGGAAGGAGATATCAGTACAGGCCTCTTACTCTTTGATGAAATACAGAAAAAAGGATTTGATGGGCAGATATTTTTAAACGGACTTGCAAATCATTTTCGTGATTTATTAGTAGCTCAAAATGCTACTACCCAGCAACTTATCGAAAAATCAAAAGAAATTGCTGCGAAATACCACAAACAATCTCAAGCGATAACTGCATCGTTCTTAATTAATGCAATCAATATTTTGGGTGAAGCAGATATGAACTATAAAACCAGTAGAAACCAACGATTGCATATCGAATTGTGTTTAATTAAACTGGCTTCGCTTCAACACGCTATAGACGTTACTAAAAAAAAAAGCCTAAGCTAGATAAGGTTGTAGCAACGGGTTATTTTCAAGAATTTTATAAAGAAGAGCAAACAGCAGCATCTCCCGATGCTCCTAAAAAAGTTGTTAAAAAGAAAGTCCTCGACGCCGATGAAATGGTGGAAACTGTTCGTATTGGTGGCTTAAGAAACATCTTACAAAAACACAAGCAAGCAGCTCAAGTTGTTAAGCAAGAAGTTGCTGTTCAGGAAGAGAAATCAGATTATAATTTAAAGGAATTTACACTTGAAGAAGCAACTGTACTTTTCAAAGAATATGCTGCAAATTTGATAAAAGCAAAAAAGCGAGGGCTTGCTGCATTTTTTGCAGATCCACTTTTAGCAGTTGATGGAAGTAAGGTAACGTTTACTGTAGGTTCTAATATTGTAGCTCAAGGCATTGAAGAAGAACAGCGAAAGATTAAAAAGTATTTTAGCACCAAAGGATTTTTATTGGAATCAATAGAATCCAAAGTAAATGCTGCAGAAATAAATGAATATAAGGTGTTTACACCCAAACAACAGTTTGATGCTCTAGCTAAAGAATATCCAATTCTCAAGGATTTTGAAAACCGGTTTAATCTTGATATAGATGCATAAATCGGTCGTTCATATTCAAGATGCGTATATTATCCAACATAATTTGGCACAGGTATTAGGCCGTGTTTCGTTGGATATTAAAGAAGGTGAATTTGCTTACCTCATAGGTAAAACAGGCAGCGGGAAATCAAGTTTATTAAAGACACTGTATGCCGATTTACCCTTGAAGGAGGGGACAGCCAATGTTGCGGGGTTTGCACTTGAAAGTATAGCTAGAAAAGACATTCCAAAACTCAGAAGAAACATTGGTATGGTCTTTCAAGATTTCAGTTTGTTGTATGATAGAAGTGTTGAAGACAATTTAAAATTTGTGTTGCACGCTACCGAATGGAAGGATAAAAAGGCAATTGCTAAACGGATAGACAATGTTTTAGAATTAGTAGGATTATTTGGGATCTTAGATAAATTACCACATCAATTATCGGGAGGAGAACAACAACGTGTGGTTATTGCCAGGGCATTACTAAATAACCCGAAACTTATTTTAGCAGATGAGCCAACAGGAAACTTAGATCCCGACGTTTCTGATGATATTCTAGAATTGTTGCATCACATTACTGCACAAGGCACGGCAATTTTAATGGCCACGCATGATTATCGCTTAATTAATAAGTATCCCGGAACAGTTTATAAGATTGATGAAGGATTAATTGACCAAACAAGTTTGTTTGGGTAAAGAGTCTTCTTCGATACAATTCGCCTATCGGCGAATCACTCAGAATGACTCTGTACACGTCTCATTGTCTAGCTGAGTGTTTGCTGCAAGCAAAAGTACCGAAGCCACGCCCTATTGTCAAGCTGAGTGTTTGCTGGAAGCGAATGTACCGAAGCCACGCCCCAGTTTGCAATTAATTTCCAGACCCTTATTTTTGTTTCATGACTATTCGAAAATTCTATGTCTACATTTTGTTATGTGGAGATGACAGCTATTATACGGGTGTTACAAATAATCTAAGAAGGAGGTATAAAGAGCATTGTTCTGGTTACAATGAAACATCCTATACTTTTTCAAGGCAACCGCTGAATCTGGTTTATTATGAAACATATAAAAACATTCTGAAGGCGATTAAGAGAGAAAAACAAATCAAAGGATGGGTAAGAGAAAAGAAAGAAGCTTTAATTGCCAGTGATGTTGAATTGTTGAAACAGTTATCAAGAAAGAAGTTCTAGCAAAGTCTTCTTCGATACAATTCGCCTATCGGCGAATCACTCAGAATGACTCTGCTCACGCCCTGCTGTCTAGCTGAGTGTTTGCTGGAAGCGAATGTACCGAAGCCACGCCCCACTGTCAAGCTGAGTGTTTGCTGGAAGCGAATGTACCGAAGCCACGCCCCACTGTCAAGCTG
>CBDUEX010000253.1:0-3730 GCA_965366305.1 uncultured Bacteroidia bacterium
TAGTCTTCTGGCACATTTGGAAGTTCAAAATTGATAACATGTGGCAACAATGGTATATCCAATCCTCTTGCCGCAATATCCGTTGCAACTAAAACACTTACATCTCCTTTTTTGAATGCTGCTAGTGCTTTGGTTCTGGCTGATTGTGATTTATTTCCGTGAATTGCTGAAGCTGTAATCTTGGCCTTTTCCAATTTTTGTGCGAGGCGATTTGCTCCATGTTTTGTTCTGGTAAACACCAATACTTGGTGCCAGTTTCCTTCCCAAATAATTTTAATAATGAGCTCTGTTTTTCGTTTTTGATCTACACGAATAACACGTTGTTTCACCAATTCTGCAGTAGTGTTTTCTGGTGTTGCTTCTACCGATACGGGATTACGTAATAGGCTGTTTGCCAGATTTCTAATATCCTTTGAGAATGTTGCCGAGAACAATAAATTCTGTCTTTTTTGAGGCATCATGGAGATTACTTTTTTGATATCTCGCAAGAAACCCATGTCTAACATTCTATCAGCTTCATCTAAAACGAGTATCTCAACTTTAGCAAGTGATATAAATCCTTGATTAATTAAATCTAATAATCTTCCCGGTGTTGCTACTAAGATATCTACTCCTTTTTGAAGTACTTTTACTTGAGCATGTTGCTTTACGCCTCCAAAGATTACAGTTGATCGGATGTCTTCAAACTCGCTATAATTTCTAACATCTTCTTGAACTTGAGCTGCCAACTCTCGAGTTGGAGTTAACACCAACGCCCGTATAGGTCGATGTTGTCTTACAGGTT
Source organism: uncultured Bacteroidia bacterium (assembly GCA_965366305.1). GTDB lineage: Bacteria > Bacteroidota > Bacteroidia > NS11-12g > UBA9320 > UBA9320. The sequence goes on from CBDUEX010000253.1 coordinate 785, forward strand.
CTTTACTTAAAATTTGAAGCATAGGCAATGTAAACCCTGCTGTTTTTCCAGTTCCCGTTTGGGCACTGGCCAATATATCTCTTCCTTCTAATACTCGAGGAATTGCTTTTTCTTGGATTGGTGTTGGTGTAGTGTAGCCTTTTTTCTCTAATGCTTTCAGTAGAGATTCTTTAAGGCCTAATTCTTTAAATGACATATAAATTGTTATGTGAAATGACAATCTATTTTAAGCTATCACTTCTTTATTTTGGCTCAAAGGTACATCGTAAAAACACCTTAGTCTGCACGTTCAGATAGATAACCAATAATAGTGGACATAAAAGTGTGAGAAAAGATAGTGATATGACTTTTGGCTGAATTGAAATGGAATTAATTATTATACCTTTGAGATAATCCAATTATGTCAAAATTAAAAGATAATCGTCGCCAGTTTTTAAAGAATACATCCCTTGCTGCTTTGGCGTTTGGCCTTGCTCCTCTTACTAGTCAAGCTAAATTAAGTGCCAAGAAAGCGTGTGATAAAACCACTTCGGATTACTATGGTGAAGGACCCTTTTATTCTGACAATCCTCCCAGTATAACCAATGGAAAATTAGCGAGTGACACAGAAGCTGGAACAAAGATTCGAATTACGGGTCGTGTTCAAAATTTAGATTGTTCAGAATTTATTCCAAATACCATAGTAGACGTTTGGCATGCAGATGATTCTGGTGCTTACGACAATGTGGGATACAAACTGAGAGGCCAGGTTACTACCAATGAACAAGGATTCTACATGTTTGAAACAATCAAACCTGGTAAATATCTGAATGGTTCAAAATACCGTCCTTCTCATATTCATTTTAAAATTACCCCTCCAGGATTTGCAACCATAACCACGCAACTCTATTTCCAAGGAGATACGAGTATACAAGATGATGCCGCAGCAAGTATCAACTCTGGTCAATACGATGCAACTCACCGAATTATTCCGCTAACCGCTGATAACGAAGGAGTTCTAGAAGGAACTTGGGATATTGCTGTAGACGGAAAAGGAACAATGGGAGCTTCCGATTTGCATCTCAATAAAGGGATTATCTACACGGCAACTCCAAATCCATTTAGCAAAAACCTCACTATAAACTACGGTGTTTTTAAGCCAGCTGAAGTGAGTTTACTTGTATTTGATATGCAAGGAAAACAAGTGGCTACATTGGAAAAAACAAAATTATCTCCTGCAAAATATAATGCATCTTGGACTCCGAGTGCAGAATTGCCAAACGGACATTACTTCATTACATTAAAAATAAATGACTTACAGGTGCATTACCTCAAAGTGATGTTTGAACGTAACTAGAAAGCAATCAATGTGCTCTTGAACTTCTATCTCTTGCGAGAAATTTTTTCTTGATTTAGTGATTGTATTTTGCCACAATTGGCATTCTTCTTCCAAAACCAAAGGCTTTGTGGCTAATTCGAAGTGTAGGACTTGCTTGAAAACGTTTGTATTCATTGCGATCTACCATCTTTACAATCTTTCTAACAACGGCTTCATCAATACCTAGTGCAACAATTTCTTTCCAACCTTTCCTTTCTTCAATGTAATGAAATAGAATTTTGTCTAACACCGGATAAGGAGGTAACGAATCACTGTCTTTTTGATCGGGTCTTAACTCAGCACTTGGTTCCTTTTCTACAATCTCATAAGGTATCACTTCACCGTACCGATTAACGAAGCGTGCCATTTCATAAACTTGCACTTTGTACAAGTCACCAATAACAGAAAGTCCACCACACATATCACCGTAAAGTGTACTATAGCCAACAGCACTTTCACTCTTATTACTCGTATTTAAAACAATATGACCAAACTTGTTGCTTATAGCCATCAAAATGACGCCTCTGCTTCTTGCTTGCAAATTTTCTTCTGTAACATTGGGTTGAGTTCCTTCAAATTCTTCTTGCAAGGTTTCATTGAAAGCATCAAATGGCTTTTTAATTGGAATAATTCGATAAGGGGATTTTAAGTTATCGGCAAGCTTAATGGCATCATCTATGGAGCCTGTGCTGCTATATCTACTGGGCATCAAAATAGCCCTAACATTTTCTGCTCCAAGAGCTTCAGCGGCCAATGCATGCACCACAGCACTATCTATGCCCCCACTTGAACCAATAACCGCTTGCTTAAATCCTACCTTATTAAAGTAATCTTTGATTCCCATCACTAACGCATCATGAATCAAGCCAATATCATAGTCGCGGTATTCTTCGTGATTATCAGCATATACCTTAGAAGAGTCCCAATCAAAAATCTTAAAATCTTCTTTATAGAAATCACATTCACCAACAATTTCCCCATTCTTATTAATAAACATCGATCCTCCGTCAAAAAGAATATCGGTATTTCCTCCAACTTGATTTACATAAAACAAAGGAAGGTTATAATGCTTGGCATTGTGCTGCATTCTTTCACGACGTTTTTCAACGTGATTGTAGCTATATGGTGAACCACTTAAATTGACCATTAAAGTCGGATTTTGCTTCATTAGCTCATCCATTGGAGTGGTTTTATAGAATTTTATCTTATCCAGATTCCAAAGATCTTCGCATATTGTAATAGCCAATTTTTCACCTTTAAATTCCACACATTCAAACAATGTGTTGGGCTCGAAATAGCGATACTCATCAAAGATATCGTAGGTTGGCAATAGGGTTTTATCAATTCTGCGAAGCAACTTTTGATTGTAAAAAAAGAATGCAGAATTATACAATAGTTTCCCTCTCGATAGGTTGCTCCATGCAGGGCTTCCTACCAATACACCGATGCCATCAGAATTTGCCTTAATTTCTTCTAGGGCTTCTTCACAACGACGAATAAAACTAGGATAGTCTAATAAATCTTTGGGTGGGTAGCCACATACCGCCAACTCAGAAAACACTATTAAATCCGCATTTTCGTCCTTAGCT
>CBDUEX010000254.1:0-3725 GCA_965366305.1 uncultured Bacteroidia bacterium
CTTCTCGCACCGATATTGAAGTATGTGGGATTTATCAATGAGAAACCAATTTTGGCTGTAATCATTGATAATTCACAATCCATTAAAGAAAGCGACAACAGTAGCAATAAAGAAGAATTGGCATTGTTTGTTGCCGAAATTGAAAATAAGTTGGACGATAAATTTGATGTAGATATACTAACCTTCTCAAATTATACATCACTTGCTGACGGCTCGAGTATTTCGCTAGATGGTAGTGAAACGAACATTTCCAGTGCCTTGAATTATCTTTCCAGTCAATATGTCAATCAAAATTTAGGGGCTTCCATTCTGGTCACAGATGGAATATACAATGCCGGAAATGATCCATTATTTGGGAGTGAAAATATAAAGCATAGTATTTACACAGTAGGAGTTGGCGATACCACCATTTATTCTGATTTTCTTATTAGTAACATTTCGCATAATTCTATTGCTTACTTAGGGAATGAATATCCAATTCGAATTGAAGTAAAGGCGTCAAAGCTGCAAGGGAAGGCAGGGGTGTTGCAACTGTTTAAAAATGGAGCTTTGATTAAAAAAGAAACCATATCAATTGGCAACTCAAATTTCTTTTATGAAACCGATATTACTACCAAAGCAGAAAAAATTGGTCAGAACAAGATGGAGGTTCGCTTAAGTATTTTTGAAAACGAAAAGAATATTTCCAATAATCAACAAACGTTTTATGTAGATGTGGTTGATAGCAAAAAGAAAATTGCAATATGGTCTAATGCACCACATCCTGATATTGGGATGTTTAAGTCTGTAATTAATTCAAACGACAACTATGAAACATCTATTTCGTTTTCAGATTATACGGTAAAAGACGAACTGGATTTGGTAATTCTACACAACTGGTTTGTCGATAGAAATCAACTTAACATTTTTGAGAAATTAAAGAATAGTGGAATTCCTGTTTTGGTGGTGTTGGGAGAGCAGTTTAATCCGCAAGTGTTTAATGCTGGAAGCCAACCTGTTAAATTTTCGCCGTCTGGAAGAGGAACAAACGCGGCATTACCGGTTATGAATAGTGATTTTGAATACTTCGAAATAAACGCCGAATTAAATGCTAAGATTAAAAAATGGTCGCCATTAAAAGCCCCTTTTGGAAAGTTTAGAGGAATAAAACCAGCTGACATTGTGATGCATCAAACCATAGGAAGTGTTTCAACACAAGAGCCCTTGTTGGCACTAACCGATAATGGAGGAATTCGATTTGGACTGATAGCTGGTACAGGCATTTGGCAATGGAGAATGTTAGATTACGAAAAGAATTCTTCACACGAAGGGATTACAGAATTGGTTAGTAAAATGGTGCAGTATTTAGCAGTGAAAGAAGACAAAAAGTTGCTGAAAGTTTATCCTACTGCAAGGCAATATGGAATTGGGGAAACGATTACGATAATAGGCGAATTGTACAATCAAAGTTTAGATCCAGTAGCAAATCAAGAAATTGAGGTGGATTTAATTAACGAGAAGAATCAATCTTTTAAACACATCATGAATGCAAATGGAAACCAATACCGTTTGGTTCTGAAAAATATAGAAGAAGGAGCGTATCGCTTTAATGCAACTGCAAAAGTAGGTGGAGTTACACTTACGGATAAAGGAACATTTACACTTCTTGGACAGCAAAAGGAAAAGATGATTTTAACGGCAGATTTTCCGATGTTGAAACAGCTAGCAGCTAATTCTGGAGGCAAGTTCTTTACCCTGTCACAAACGGAAGATCTAATCCAAGAACTCCAAAATAATGATGGACTAAAAACAGTTATCTCAGAAGAAAACAAATTGGAAGAACTAATTCAGTTTAAATGGCTGTGTTGGCTTATTTTGGGATTGCTTAGCTTGGAATGGTTTACGAGAAAATGGCTTGGAGGGTATTAGTCACCCAGTCCAAATTAAATTTATTGTGAAGCAATAAAAGTATTGTACTCTTCAATAATCGCATCCAAATTAAAGGTTTTGTAACCTTTTTCCTTGTTCGCAATTTTTTTCGCTAATTCTTTATGCTCTTTTACTAATTCTGCTCCTTTTTTCTTGAATCCAAAAGCAAACGAAGAAACTCCTAAAACTTTGTCCTCACCTTTTCTTAATAAATTACTTTCTTTAATTCCTGCTTTTGCATTAGGATCTCCTGATGATCCATCATCGTACCAAAAGTAACTGAACGTTGAGATAGCTCCTTCGCTTCTTACTAAACAGAAGTTGTTGAATTTTGAAATTAACCCACCACTGTAAGGAATAGAGTGATAGAGTTTGTCGCCAATTTTATACCCTTTTAATGTAGCTGGTTTGTACGTCATAAAAGGTTCGGTATCTTCTTCATTTTCGTAGAAATAGCACATTGTTTGGTTGGTGGTTTCATTAGAGCTACCATAATATCTTAAGGCTTTTATGTAGCCATGAGTAGTGTCTCCACTAAGCGAAATAACATAACCTTCGTACAGCTTGCCTTGTTTGTAATCGTCAGCGTCCCATTCGTCGGCAAATGAAAAGGTGAACGTTAGCAAAATAAGTAATGTAAAAATTGATTTTAGTGGTGAATTTATTTTCATGATTTTTAATCTAATCTCCGCCAAATGTAGGGGCTTTTGTATGGTCAATCAACTTAGATTAAAGTAATTTTTTAAAATTGCGTGGAATTTGAGATGTAGCCATTTATTGAGCCATAATTTAAATTGAGCTTAGATGTATTATTTCTTGTTAAAAAGTGTACATTTGCAGCCCAATAAATAGAAATATTTAACAACAGAGATGCGATTAACAGCGGAAAAAAAGACAGAAATTATTGCTCAGTATGGTGGAGATGCTAAGAATACAGGGCACGCAGAAGCACAGGTTGCTTTGTTTACTCATAGAATTCAGCACTTAACTGAGCACTTAAAAATTAATAAAAAAGATTTTTCTTCAGAGCTTACTCTTGTAAAGCTAGTAGGTAAAAGAAGATCTTTATTGAACTATATCGCAAAGAAAGATATTGTTCACTATAGAGAGCTTATCAAGCAATTAGGCATTAGAAAGTAATTGCCTTTCCGTCTGCAAGGCGGATTAAATTTCTAAAAAAAAAGTCCCGTCCAATTTAGGTTTAAAACTTAAGTGAAAGTTTGTTGTCATAGATTTTGACACGCGTCACTTGTGTAGTTGTGCTTAGGCTCAGTTACAATTAATGTTAACTAAAAAATTAGCGGAAGAACCGCAATATTATGAATGTATTTACACAAAAATTATCTTATGGTGATGGCAAAGAAGTCACACTAGAAACGGGTAAGCTTGCAAGACAAGCACATGGGGCTGTAGTATTATCCCAAGGCAGAATGAAACTTTTAGCGACTGTAGTTTCAAACAAAGAGGCACGAGATGGCGTAGATTTTCTACCGATGTCTGTCGATTATCAAGAAAAATTTGCGGCAGGTGGCCGTATTCCGGGTGGTTTTCTTAGAAGAGAAGGAAGACTATCCAATTCGGAAATATTAGTTTGTAGAATTGTAGACAGAACACTTCGTCCACTTTTCCCAAATGATTACCACGCTGAAACTCAAGTAATGATTCAGCTTATTTCTGCAGACGAAGACGTTTTACCAGATGCACTTGTAGCACTTGCTGCTTCTGCAGCTCTTACTATTTCAGACATTCCTTATGAGGGTCCTATTTCTGCTCCTAGAGTAGGAAGAATAGATGGTGAGTGGGTAATAAATCCTACT
>CBDUEX010000255.1:0-3718 GCA_965366305.1 uncultured Bacteroidia bacterium
GCAACTTTTCTGCACCTCATCAAAAAAAGTATGAATAGGTGTAATGTTAAAGTTGGTTAAGTTGGCCGAAACTTGTGCTACATCATATTCATCTATAAACCACCCTACCGCTTGAACCGCTTTGCAAGCTCCTGGAATTCGCACCGTGTCACCGTTTTTGTCAACTACAATTTTACCCGTATAAGGATTTCCTTCACGTTCAACTCTTCCTGTTTCTCTTACGTCAAAGGCAATTCTATTAGCTATTCGAGTAGATTTAGTGTTTAAATTTATGTTGTAGGCAATTAAGAAATCCCTTGCTCCAATTACGGTAGCACCTTTTTTAGCATTGTAAACTGCAGGTCCAAAATCGGGTTTCCATTCTGGTTTTTTAATTTTATCGAAAAAGCCTTCGTATTCTCCAGTTCTAATAATAGAAAGAACATTTCTTTTAGTATTGGGTTGGGCTGCTCCGTATAAATATACAGGGATATCAGTATTCTCACCCACTTTTTTGGCCAATTGAATGGCATATTTAGCCGTTTCTTCCATTGTTATATTGGCAACTGGAATAAAAGGACAAACATCCGTTGCACCCATTCTAGCGTGCTCCCCTTTGTGCTTACTCATATCGATTAACTCACCAGCTTTGGAAATTGCCTTGAATGCAGCTTCAATTACGGCTTCAGGATTTCCAACAAAAGTTACAACTGTTCGATTGGTAGCATGCCCAGGGTCAACATCCAGTAGCTTTACGCCATCTACACTCTCTATTTCATTGGTTATTTGTTTAATAACTCCCAAATCTCTTCCTTCACTGAAGTTTGGTACACATTCTATAAGCTGCTGATTCATTGCTTTGATCCGATTTTTATGGAGCAAAAATAGAATTACTATGAAATAAATAGCACACCAACTATCAAACCAAAATATATTTGCAAACTGATTTGAGATATGTATTGGAAATAGCATACAATGGAGCGGCTTATCATGGGTGGCAGTTTCAAAAAGGGAGTATTTCTGTGCAAGAAGTGGTGGAAGATCAGTTATCTCGGATATTACGAAAGAAAACATCTGTATTGGGCTGTGGCAGAACTGATGCTGGCGTACATGCTACTCAGTTCTTCTTACATTTTGATTATTCCGAAGTATTACCCGAACGATTTGAATTTCGTTTGAATCAAATGCTTCCTCATGACATTGCCATTTATGATGCTTTTGAAGTAGACGATAAGTTTCATGCACGTTTTAAAGCCACCTACAGAAAGTATATCTATAAAACGGCTCTTCGAAAGAATCCTTTTACTAATAATGAAAGCTTGCATTTGTTTAAACAACCCGATATTGAGTTGATGAACAAGGGATGCCTAGAATTGTTAAAGCATAAAGATTTCGCTTCTTTTTGTAAAAGTGGCGGAGATAATAAAACCACTTTGTGCGATTTAATGGAAGCTCGATGGGTGGAAACACAGGATGGAATGGAGTTTCATGTAAAAGCAGATCGATTTTTAAGAAACATGGTTCGTGCCTTGGTAGGAACGTTATTGAAAGTTGGTGATGGTTCTGTCAACCTTCAAGAATTAGAAGAAATAATATTAAGTAAGAATAGAAGTAACTCTGGGAAAAGTGTTGCCGCTAAGGGACTTTTTTTGGCAGAAGTTGGATATAATTGGGATGAGTACAGAAAGTAAGGCACAAGGAGCAGCAGTTGATTTTAAATTAATAGGGAGAATAGTGCGACTTGCACGCCCTTATAAAAAGCTCTTTGCTATTGGAGTTGTTCTCACTATTTTGCTTACTATTTTAGCTCCTATTCGACCATTATTAGTTCAATATGCAATTGATCATCACATCGCAGATAAAAATACTCAAGGAATATTATTGTTCTCCATTTATATTCTAATTCATATAATTCTTCAAAGCGTTGTTTTATTTTCTCATACCTATTTAACTAATCTCCTTGGTCAAAATGTTATTAAAGATTTAAGGATGAGAGTATATAACTACATTCTGTCGTTAAACAGTTCGTTTTTTGATAGAAGTAAGGTTGGAACACTCGTTACACGTTCCGTTTCGGATGTTGAGACAATATCAAGTGTTTTTTCACAAGGTTTAATTTCGATCATTGGAGATCTGGCTCAATTGGTGGTAATTCTGGTAATTATGTTTGTCACTAGTTGGCAGTTATCCTTGATTTCACTTTCGGTATTACCCATTTTGCTTATTGCTTCCGAAATTTTTAGACGTGGAGTTCGAAAATCATTTCAACAAGTACGAGCCAAAGTTTCTGAATTGAATGCATTTGTTCAAGAGCAGATTGTTGGCATGGAAGTAGTTCAGCTTTTTGGAAAACAAGATCAAGAATTTGAAAAGTTTAAAAAAATAAACCGAGCTCATTTAGACGCCTATAAAAAATCAATTTTTCATTATGCGGTATACTTTCCAATTGTAGAATTTTGAGCAGTGTAGCCTTAGGATTAATTATTTGGTGGAGTGCAGGTTCGCCTACTGATGCAAGTGCAGGACTTATTACTGCATTTGTAATGTACATAGGAATGATATTTCGACCAATTCGAATGATTGCCGATCGATTTAATACCATGCAAATGGGAATGGTAAGTAGTGAGCGTATTTTTAACCTTATAGACAATAAAGAGAACATTGAACAACAAGGTGCCAAAAAAATAGAGGTTGCCGGAAATATTGAGTTTAAAAATGTGTGGTTCTCCTATGTAGATGATGATTATGTGTTAAAAGATGTAAGCTTTAATTTAGAGCGTGGTAAGAGTATGGCTATTGTAGGAGCAACAGGTGCTGGTAAGTCTTCAATCATTAACTTAATTACAAAGCTATATTCGATTCAAAAAGGTGAAATACTAATTGATGGTGAAAATGTAGATAGCCTAGATTTAAAACACTTACGCTCTCAAGTTGGTGTGGTTCTTCAAGATGTATTTTTATTTGCTGGAAGCATCAAAGACAACGTTTACTTAAAGAATGATGCAATTAGTCATGACCAATTGGTAGCTGCAGCAAAATCGATTGATGCATTGGATTTTATAGAATCGTTAGAAAACGGATGGAATTATGATGTTATGGAACGCGGAAGCACTTTATCCGTTGGGCAAAGGCAATTAATCAGTTTTATAAGAGCCATGGCGTCTAATCCTCAAATCTTAATCTTAGATGAGGCTACATCAAGTGTTGATTCAGAAACAGAAGCATTTATTCAAAAAGCAACTGAAAAATTAATGCGAAATCGTACCTCCATCGTTATCGCTCATCGACTATCAACGGTTCGAGAAGCGGATTCAATAATTGTATTGGACAAAGGAAGGGTGATGGAACAGGGAACACACGATGAACTTTTAGCAAAAGAAGGAATGTATTTTGAATTATATCAAAAGCAGTTTGAGCTAATTTAGATGCACTTAACCGCTTTAAATTTCTAGACTTACTGCTATTTCTGAAGTATAAATATCCACATCATTGGGAATTGTATAGAGTACTTCTATTTTTGAGCCGATTTTGAGAATATGTCGAGAGTAGTATCGGGAATAAGACCAACAGGAAAACTGCATTTGGGTAATTATTTTGGAGCTGTAAAAAGCTTTCTTAAAATGCAGGAGGAGGATGATTGTTTTTTCTTTATTGCAGATATTCACTCTCTTACCACTCATCCAACTCCTGGAGATTTGCATAGCAATGTTCAACAAGTACTAGCTGAGCATTTGGCAAT
>CBDUEX010000256.1:0-3717 GCA_965366305.1 uncultured Bacteroidia bacterium
CATTTCTTTTAAGAAGATGCGAGCGGCATAGCTTTTTACACCATCCCAGTAGGTCGATTTATCGGCAACCATCTGGTCCCAACTGTACTTAAACGGTTCAGACTTAATCAACCAGTAGTTCATTAGGTTTCAATATTAGTTGTATTTCTATTTATTATCAAACTTTCCAACTATACATGCAAAAAAAATCCCGACCATTTGGCCGGGATTTTTAATAGTTTGCATAAACTTATTTGCTCAATACTTCTATAAGCTCTGCTTTCTTAAGAGAAGTATATCCAGTGATACCCTTTTCTTTAGCTTGTGCTTTTAGTTGAGCTACAGTCATTGATGATAAATCACCAGCTGCTGCTTCTGCTTTTGGTTCAGCTTTTTTAGGCTCTGCCTTTTTAGCTGCTTTCTTAGGCTCTGCTTTTTTAGCCTCTTTTACTGGTGCTGCTTTTTTAGCTTCTTTTGGAGAAGATTCCATTTTAGCTTTTAATTGTGCTAAAACATCTAATTCACCTAAAGTAGCCATGTCTGCATTTGTGTTCAACTTATTTACATAACTTGAAGTTTTGCTAGAACGTTTTTTATTGCCAGCATCTTTTCCAGTATTTTGAGCTCTTTCAGCTTCTTTCCAAATATCCGTGTGAGAAACTAAGATTCTTTTTGCGTCTTTATTGAATTCAATAACTCTAACAGTTAGCGTTTCATCCATTGCAATTTCTGTCTTATCTTCTTTTTTGGTATGTTTCTTTGGAGCAAATCCTTCTACACCATAAGGTAAAGTTAAGATTGCACCTCTGTCATTAATTTCAGTAACTGAACCTTCGTGCTCAGAACCTAATGTAAATACAGATTCGAAAGTATCCCATGGATTTTCGTCAATTTGCTTATGACCTAAACTTAATCTTCTATTGTCTCTGTCTATTTCTAAAACAACCACTTCTAGTTCTTCACCTTTCTTAGTGAATTCCGCAGGGTGCTTGATTTTCTTAGACCAAGATAAATCTGAAACGTGTACTAATCCGTCAACTCCTTCTTCTAGTTCAATAAATAAACCATAGTTAGTTAAGTTTCTAACGATACCAGTATGCTTCGATTCAACAGGATATTTTTGTTCAATATTATCCCAAGGATCAGAAGACAATTGTTTGATTCCTAGTGATAGTTTGTGCTCTTCTTTATCAATATCAAGAACTACAGCTTCAACCTCATCTCCAACTTTCATAAAGTCAGATGGGTTTCTTAAGTGCTGAGACCAAGACATTTCTGATACGTGAATAAGCCCTTCAACACCAGGTTGAATTTCTACGAAAGAACCGTAATCAGCAACGGTAACTACTTTACCTTTAACTTTCTCACCTTCTTTCAATTCTTTCATGCTATCCCAAGGATGAGCAGTAAGTTGTTTCATACCCAAAGAAATACGTTTCTTTTCGTTATCAAACTCAAGAACCGCAACTTGGATTTTTTGATCTAACTCCAATACATCTTCTGGGTGGTTAATTCTACCCCAAGAGATATCGGTAATATGTAATAATCCGTCAAGACCACCTAAGTCAACGAATACTCCGAACGAAGTCATGTTCTTAACAGTACCTTCAAGTACTTGACCAACTTCCATTTTCGAAATCATTTCTGCTTTTTGAGCTTCAATGTCGTCTTCAATTAGTGCTTTGTGAGAGATAACAACGTTTTTGTAAACATCGTTAATTTTAACAACCTTGAATTCCATAGTTTTACCTACATACTGGTCGTAATCTCTAACAGGCTTAACGTCTATTTGAGAACCTGGTAAGAATGCATCCATACCTAAAACTTCAACGACTAAGCCGCCTTTTGTTCTTGCTTGGATGTAACCCTTAACAATTTCATTGTTTTCTTTGATGGAGATAATTTTCTCCCAAGCACCCTCTTGGATTGCTTTCTTACGAGATAAAACTAATTGACCTAAGTCGTTTTCAGTTTCATCTACATAAACTTCTACTTCATCACCTACTGCTAAGTCTGGATTATCTCTAAATTCAGTCTTAGAAACAAGACCGTCAGATTTAAATCCAATGTCAAGTACTACATCATCAGTTGTAATACTAACTACTTTACCCATCACTAGAGTTTTATCCTCTATTTGTTTGATGGTGTTGGTATACATCGCTTTTAAGTCATCATTTTGAGACTCGTTGTACGTACCAAATCCAGCTTTGTCCATACTCCAATCGAATTCGTCTGGGTTGTGAACTGGTGTTTCAGAAATAGTGTGTGTTGGTTCTGCAGATTCAGTAGCTTCTGCAGGAGCATCGTTTGATTCATTCACTGTAGCATCCTTGGCTTCAGTTGATTCATTCAAGATTTCCTCTTGATTTTCCATTGTGTTGTTTGTCAAAGTGTCATGTCCTCCTTTACGAAAAAATGAGTGCAAAAGTACCATTATTATTTAAAAAACGGCAATATGAAAGGGATTATTCCGCTTTAAACGTGAAATAAATGCAGATGTACTTTGTTTCAATACTACTAATGCCAAAAAATAGTATGATTTTTGAACCTTGGATTGGATATATATCTTAAACTTAACCGGGGTTCTTGTGTTTGCGATAAGTGGTGTTCTTACCGCAATTGATAATGATTTTGACGTTGTAGGTTCGTCGGTTATTGGCTTTATAACGGCTTTAGGTGGAGGTACACTTCGCGACTTGCTCATTGGAGAAACACCCGTTGGTTGGATGTTAGACACCAACTACTTGTGGACCGTAATTGCTGCCGTTTTGTTGTCTTATTTGTTCAAAGGAAGTATCTCTAAATTACGGAAAAGTATGTTTCTTTTCGATTCTATGGGATTGGGGCTATTTACTATTCTGGGAGTACAAAAAACCATGGATGTAGGACTTGATCCAACAATTGCCATTCTAATGGGAATGGTTTCTGCAGTTTTTGGAGGTGTGTTGAGAGACGTTCTAACCAATATTGTTCCGTTAATTTTTAGAAAAGAAATTTATGCCACAGCTTGTCTACTTGGGGGGTTGGTTTTTCTAATTCTTCAAACCGTCTCCAGTGTATTGTATATTAATATGGGTATAGCCATGTTGGGAGTATTTGTGATTCGATATTTTGCTGTTAAAAACAAGTGGGTACTCAAATTTTGATTTTTTAAACTGTTTTTTTTAACTTTGCTAGACAACCATTTTTTGTAAAATTATGCAACGTTTAAAGAGAAAATTGACAGAGTCAGTTCTTCTTGAAAGAACTGAACAAAATGAGCAAAAAAGAGCAAAGAGAAAGTCTAAAATTCCAAAGAAAAATTATTGGAAATATGATTTTGGCGATCCTACGATTTGGCAGGATGACGTTTGGATGAATTAGACTTCGCAGAAGGGTTTTGTAAACGAATGGTTAACTGTTTTAAGTTAATACATCGTGTTTCCATTTTCTGATTTATTTGGTATTTGTTGCATTGCATCCCAATGCTCAACAATTTTGCCATTGCTATCAAACCTGAAGAAATCCATTGTGACATATTCTTCATTCTGGGGCCATGTTTGATGCGTGTGTAATGCAACTAAATTCCCTTCTGCAATAGCTCTTACAAACTCAATTGATTTGTTGGGATATTCTGAACTCATGCGTTCGAAATATGCTATAAACGGCTTTTTGCCATTGCCAACTAAAGGATTGTGCTGTATGTACTCTTCCCCAACATAGCGTGCAACTGCTTGTTCTGGATTGCCATGGTAAGCC
>CBDUEX010000257.1:0-3697 GCA_965366305.1 uncultured Bacteroidia bacterium
ACATTGTTTCCAAACAGTTGAAAGTAAACATGAAATCAATCAGTTTTGAATCCTTAGACGGAACCTTTATTGGAAGACTTACACTTCAAGTTGCTGACACAGAGCATCTTGATCAATTAATGAAAGAATTAAAGAGTATCGACGAGTATATAAAAGTGAATAGAGTCTCCTTAGAATAGAGACAATCATAAGACAAAACCAATGGAGGAGATAAGTACAATTAAAGACGAGGTTAAAAGCTTGTTTACTGCCTATTTAGAGAAAAAAGGGCAACGTAAAACGCCAGAACGTTATGCCATCTTAGATGAAATCTACAGCAACAAAACACATTTTGACGTAGACACACTTTATGTTCAAATGAAGAACAGAAACTATCATGTAAGTAGAGCAACAGTTTACAACACCCTCGATTTACTCCAAGAGTGCGGCTTGGTAATTAAACACCAATTTGGTCAAAACATGGCTCAATTTGAGCAAGCATTTGGCTACAGACAGCACGATCATATGATTTGCAACACGTGTGGCAAGGTGATGGAATTTTGCGATCCACGTATTCAACAAATTACCTCCAAAATGGCAGAGCTCTTAAACTTTGAAGTAACGAGACACTCCTTAAACCTCTATGGAGATCCGCTAGTAGACGATATGGGTCTATGTAAAAATTGTGACAATCAAGTAAAAATAATTGATAAGAATTAAATGGTAGATGTATTACTAGGTCTTCAATGGGGAGACGAAGGAAAGGGAAAAATTGCAGATTATCTCACGCCAAAATACGATGTAGTAGCAAGATTTCAGGGTGGCCCAAATGCGGGTCATAGCCTTGAATTTAACGGCATAAAACATGTCTTAAACACCATACCTTCTGGAATTTTCCACGATGGATGTGTGAATATAATTGGTAACGGTGTAGTAATTGACCCGGTACTTTTTATGGCAGAAATTGACAGAACTGCTGCTGCTGGAGCCAATGTAAAAGAGAACTTACGCATTTCGTATAAGGCTCACATCATTATGCCCACCCATAAAATATTGGATGCAGCAAGTGAATGGTCTAAAGGAGATAAGAAAATTGGAAGTACACTTAGAGGTATTGGACCAACATACCGTGAAAAAATTGGAAGAGGTGGTTTAAGAATCGGTGAATTATTTGCACCCAACTTTGAAGCCAACTATCACGAGAAAAAAACACGATCGCTACAATTGGTAGAACAATTTGGGTTTACCGATTTTGATTTGGAAGCCATGGAAGAAGAATTCTTTACTGCGGTAGAACGATTGAGACAATACAAATTTGTAAACAGTGAATACTTGGTAAACGAACACATAACCAACGGCAGCAATATACTTGCCGAAGGTGCCCAAGGAAGCATGCTAGACATCGATTTCGGTTCGTATCCATTTGTAACTTCAAGTAATACTACTGTAGGCGGTGTTTCAACAGGTTTAGGTATTGCACCAAAGCACATTCATAAGGTAAAAGGAATTTTCAAAGCGTATTGTACACGAGTAGGAAGTGGCCCATTTCCATCGGAGTTGCACGACGATATGGGTGAACACATCCGTAAAGTAGGCAACGAGTTTGGTGCTACAACTGGCAGACCTAGAAGAACAGGTTGGTTGGATTTAGTAGCCTTAAAGTATGCCATTATGTTGAGTGGTGTGGATGAACTTTGCATGATGAAAGCAGATTGCTTGAGCGGTATTGATGAAGTAATGGTAGGTACTAGTTACAAAGGAGATCTTATGGAAACGTCGGAAGTTCCTTTTGATTTAAATGCTGATAATTTCAAATCGGTGTATGAATCACACCCAGGATGGCAAGAAGACATTACGCAAATTAAAACGCACGATGCATTGCCTCAAACATTTAAAAATTACATCAGCTCTATAGAGCAACAAATAAACACTCCCATCAGTATTATTTCTGTTGGACCAGGTAGAGACCAAACGATTATTAAATAATATGAAAGCATATATTTTCCCAGGACAAGGTGCCCAATTTGTAGGAATGGGCAAGGAATTATACGATAGTAATCCTCAAGCAAAAGCACTGTTTGAAAAAGCAAACGACATCTTAGGATTTAGAATTACAGATGAAATGTTTAGCGGTACGGATGAAGGCTTAAAACAAACCAACATTACCCAACCTGCAGTATTTCTTCACTCTGTAATTTTAGCTAAAACCATTGAAGGGTTTAAACCCGATATGGTTGCAGGACATAGTTTAGGAGAATTTTCGGCTTTGGTTGCGAACAATTGCTTGCAATTTGAAGATGCACTTAGATTGGTATCCTTACGTGCAGAAGCAATGCAAAAAGCATGTGAAACCAACCCAAGTACAATGGCTGCTATTATTGGCTTAGAGGATAATGTGGTAGAAGAAGTATGCAATGGAATAGATGAAATTGTTGTAGCTGCAAATTACAACTGCCCGGGCCAATTGGTTATCTCAGGAAGCAATGTAGGAATAGATAAGGCATGTGAGCTACTTACCGAAAAAGGAGCACGCCGAGCGTTGAAACTGCCGGTAGGTGGAGCATTCCACTCACCGCTTATGGAACCAGCACGAGAAGAGTTGGCAAAAGCCATTGAAGCAACCAGCTTTAATACGCCTACCTGCCCTGTTTATCAAAACGTGTCTACACGTGCAGAAACAGATCCAGAAACGATTAAGAAAAACCTGATAGCCCAACTTACTTCATCGGTAAAATGGACACAATCGGTACAGCATATGATTGCAGATGGAGCCACCAGTTTTACGGAAGTAGGACCTGGAAAAGCATTGCAAGGCATGCTCATCAAAATCAACAAAAAAGTAGAACGCGACGGCATAAGCTAGCCAACAGTTCATCGTTACTCAACTATTTATCTTTACGCTACAGTGCAATTACTGTGCACGCCTCATTTTCTGAACTCCCCTCTTTTGCTTATTTTTGAGGAACACTCGACACATCGAATATTCTAAGTGTAACCAATTACATTTTTTAGCAATTGGGTTATGTTAAGAATACTTGTTCTCCTTTAGCAGAAGTGCTGAACACATTTATTGGTGTCGTATCGCTTGCTCAATCAGATAAAAAACAACATGAGTATGCTTTAGCAAGAACAAATGAAAAGAATACTCATTATACTATCACTAGTAGCCGCAACTCTAACAAGTCAAGCCCAACCTAATTTAGACTCCCTTTATTCCGTTTGGAAAGATAATAGCAATCCCGATTCATTGCGTATTCTGGCCTATTGTGATTACATAATTCAAGGCATACTTTTCTCAAACCCCGATACAGCAAGTATCATGGCAAATGAAGTGATTGCATTGTCCGAGAAGGGGAAGAACCTAAAAGGGCTAGCAGTTGGTTTTAATATCAAAGGGGTTGCGTCTCACTTTACAGGTGATTTCGCCAATGCATTAAAATATTACACTAAATGCTTAAAAGCATTTAAACAACTTGAAGATCAAAAAGGGATCGCTCAGGCTCTCATTAATATAGGGAATATATACTTTGTACAAGGCAATAATCCCAAGGCATTGGACAATTATAGCCAAAGCATAAAGATTAATGAACAATCAGGTAATCAAAAAGAGATGGGTACTCCGCTTATGAATATTGGGAATATTTACAGCGATCAAAAAGATGATGACAAAGCCCTGGAGTATTACACCAGAAGCTTAAAGATCTATGAAAAATTTGAA
>CBDUEX010000258.1:0-3691 GCA_965366305.1 uncultured Bacteroidia bacterium
ATGCAATTAGAAGATGGCTCGCATTTACTTCCATTAAACTTCTGTCGTAAGCTTCTTTAATTAATCGCTCCGTAACACTTTTGTCTGTTAAATACGGCATAGCTAATTGTTTTCGGTATCCAGCCAATTCTTTAATAAATTGAGGGATGGTGTCCATTTTGCGATCATATGCCTCAGCTACTTTTAGCTTAAACTTGGTATATAATTCTAAGTATTCTTCAATTTCTTCTTTTGTTGGTTGGTGATCATCTTTATTGTTTTTGTTAAACACTCTTAAAAACTCATCACTATAAACCATTTCATCACCATAACTAAAAATTGGCAATGGATCAGAAGGCAAGCCAGCAATTGAAATAGTGTTTTGGGCAAATGAATTGTTCATCCCAAATAAAAGACAAATAATAATTATACTCTTGATTTTAAACATAGTTTGATATTTCAAAATAAGTCGCGAATTTAACATTTTATAGGCTTTGTATGTCATTATAAAGTATCAAATAAACCTTTTAATAGGCAAAGTATTATTCCGCCGATAGAAAGATTCCTACATTTGATGGAATTTTGAATAAAGCTAATGGCATTTACAATAAACCACTCCCAAAATTTTAAAGAAACTCAATTCTTAAAGGAACTCGTTAGTCAATGGAAAAATGGCTCTTCATCTTTCATTCTTGAGAGTTCTGGCAGCACTGGAAGTCCACGTAAAATAGAATTATCTAGAGAACTTCTTATTTGGAGTTGTGAGGAGACAAAAAAGCGACTGAAACTTAAAGACGAAAAAATATTTTGTTGTTTACCTATTCACAAAACAGGAGGTTTTATGCAAGTAATCCGAGCATTGCATTTTGGTTGGGAAATCTACCTCACCCAACCTCATCAAAACCCGTTTGAATTTATAGGCAATCAAGATTGTTCCATCATTTCTATTACGCCTTATCAATTAGCAAAAATTCTAGAGCACAGCAGTGCAGAATTAAAGTCATTTAAAAATGTGCTTGTAGGCGGTGGTCATATTGAGCCTGAACTACTTCAAACTATTGAAAAATATAATATTCAAAACCCAACTGTTACATTTTGGGAAACATATGGTATGACAGAAACTGCCAGTCATATTGCACTTCGAAATCTTACCACCAAAGAAAAATTATTCACGCCAAATGAAGGGGTTAAAATAGAAACGATACATGGCCAATTAGGAATTAACATAAAACCTGTTGGGCTTCATTTTGAAACAACTGACTTAGTGGTTATCCAACACAACAAATTCAAAGTATTGGGAAGAGTTGATGACGTTATTAATAGTGGCGGACTAAAAATTCATCCAACAGAAATAGAACCTAAAATAAAAGAAATTTTACAAGGTTTGAGGATAAACCGCGAGTTATACGTTGGGAAAAAAAATCATCCAGATTTAGGCGAAATGGCCGTATTGGTTCTTGAAGGTTCGCCAATTACCGATTCCGGATTTGTTTTGGAAATATTAAGAAGAGAATTGCCCCCATACATGGCACCTAAAGAAGTTGTTTTTGTAGAGAGTATAAAACGCACCTCTACAGGCAAAATACTTCGAGCAGGCGTCTAGTTCTTAATAAGAAGTTCTTCGATTCTCATTTCAAAATTGTCGTGAATGTTTTGCCAAAACAAATTGTAATCTGCTATATGATAGTTGTCCCATCGGTAGATCCATTTCTCTGGCTTGGTTACAATTTCAATTGATAAAAAACCATTATTTACTTCTGCAATTACACTATTTTCATTTTTAAGTTCTCCGTCTTTAAACAAAATTCCTTCATGATCTGCGACCTTACTTTCTGGCAAATTAGAATCAAAAGTTATTGGGTTCGAACAAACAATACTGTCTCCTCTTACTTTTGGAATAAACTTATTCCCATAAGTTCTCCAAGTTAGAAAACATCCGGTTTGATGCGGAGCTTCACAAGGTTCAAAATCATCAAAGCTATTGGTAATTGGCATTCCAATTAGATAAGCCAAGAGCAAGTTAGATTTAAGTGTATCGTTAGGTAAAATAAACTCTTTCAATAAACGCTCTGCATGGTTCGTCCCCTGACTATGTGCAGCAATAACAAACGGTTTCCCTTTATTATAATGCTCAAGATAGTATGTAAATGCATTGAAAACATCAGCATAAGCAGTATCAAAGACAGACAAAGCTTCCTTCTTCTTTTTAGCGTTTTTAGTATAATAACCCTGTAAATGCATTTGCCGATAATATGGAGCATAAATTGTTGCACTACCACTAAAAACACTTGCTTGACTTTTGATTGTTGTGGATTGAATTTTCTTATTTAATTTTTCATCGGCCAAATCAGCAGCAAAATTTTTAAATGGCCGCTTTGTATACAATGTTGGATAGATAAAAAACACATCTACCTCAAATCCAGTTGTTTTTTCTGTTATATCTGCAGCATCAATTTTATTAGGATGGGATGCCCAATATTTCAAGCTATCGTAGCTTGGTCTCTTGGATTGAGCATAGGCAACAGTAGAACTTACCATAATCAGCAGAATCAATTTAAATTTGAGCATTTGTTATTTCCTGCTTCAAAGGTTAATCAATTCATCTAAATCTCGTTCATTTTAGAAAGAATAATCTTTTGAAGATTCAACATTACATTTGCCCGGTGGGAAAGAAAGGTAAACTTCAGAAATTTGCGGAAGTAACATCATTTGAAAACTGTTTTGAGTATGCAAAAGATATGAAAGGCAAGTGGAAAAGTGATTACTTTAAAAACGACAACCCAATTACAATAGAACTTGCTTGTGGCAAAGGAGAATATACCATCGGACTTGCAGAACGGTACCCAAATCGCAATTTCATTGGAATTGATGTAAAAGGAAATCGAATTTGGAAAGGAGCTAAGTATGCATTGGAAAAAGGCTTGAAAAATGTGGGATTTCACCGTATGATGATTGGCAATATTGAAGAGTATTTTGAGAAAGGAGAAATTGACGAATTTTGGATCACATTTCCAGATCCTCAGCATGCCAAAGAACGTAAACGATTAACCAATGGCATGTTTTTGGACCGATATCGCAATATTGCGAAGAACGGTGCAATTATGAACCTTAAGAGTGACTCCACTCGCTTTTATGAGTTTACCAAAGAAATAATCACCCAACAAAATCTGGAAATCTTGCAAGATTCGGATGATATATATTCTTGGGATGAAATACCTGAACACTTGGCTAATATCCAAACATTTTATGAGAAGATGTGGCTTACAGACGGTAAAAAGATTAAGTTTTTAAGATATAAGATATAGACGTGAGAATTCGTCGATAGATTTACATTCAACCCCTTCGGGGTTGGCACGGATTAACTGTCAATATGCTATTGACAGTTTACCCCTTCGGGGTAATGAGGCATTTGGCATGGAATTGATAACCACGAAATGGCTAAATGTTAGGGACAAAAAGCACATGCCTTATGTCCACGCAATTGACGTTTTACCCCTTCGGGGTAATAAGGCGTTTAACATGGCATTCATTACCACAAAGTGATTGAATGTTAAGGATAAAAAACACATGCCTTATGTCCACGCAATTGACGTTTTACCCCTTCGGGGTAATAAGGCATTGGACATGGAATTCATAACCACAAAGTGATTGAATGTTAAGGACAAAAAACACATGCCTTATAACCTTGCAATTGACGGTTTAAGTCTTCGGG
>CBDUEX010000259.1:0-3674 GCA_965366305.1 uncultured Bacteroidia bacterium
GAAGCTATCCCCTCCAACGTGTTCTTAATTCTTTTATCATAGAAGTTAAGATGAGAAGATTCTGAGTCTATTACACCTAACAAATTGTTTTTATAAATTATAGGCACTGCAATCTCACTTAAACAATTAATTCTATCTTTTACATAATCGGAATCATTTCTAATATCATCAACTATAATTGTCTTCTGTGTTCTAGCTGCTCTTCCCGAAATACCTGTGTTAATAGGAATTGACAAGAACTTTGAACCCGTATCGTCATATGTCATAGTATTGCCTTTTTGAGCAACTACCACTTGTTCGAGTGATTCAGTTTCTGGAATATACGTACATATAGCCAAGTCTTCCAACCCAAGCAATTCAACACATAGTTGACCCACTCCTTTAAATATTTCTTCTTTACTGTTGGTACTAAAAATGAATGTAGAAAAACGATTTAACAGTTTTTCATATACTTCCGCATTGGTCAATACCTTTTTATAAGCTTCAAACTGTTGGTCTTGACTCTTTTCGGTAATATCTTTTATGATACTAATAATAAATTGCTCACCATCTTCAACCAGTACAGAGCGAGAAATATTAATGATACGCTGTTTCCCTGACTTAGTTATCACAGCACGATCAACGTCTGTAGGCGTTTCACTCGTTAGTAATAACGCATCTTCTTGACTTAGCTCAAAAGCTACCTCAGGTAGAAATATGTCGAAATCATTTTCAAAATTTTCAGTTGGATCGAATAACTTGGTGAAGTTATCGTTAGCATAAACATAGTTTAGCCTTGCATCTTTTACGGATAGAGAAATTAAACTGGAATCCAATACCTTGATCAAGGATGGAATTTTTCCATTAATTTGCAATGGTTTAAATGAATAGTTCATTGGTCAGTAGTAGTAAGTATTACAAAATTAAGCTAATAAATGCCAAATAAACAAGTATATACCACTTTTTATTATTACCTCCCAAGTTATTTATTCGGGTTAGTAGCCCTTTATTCTTTTAATTATCAAGGAATTAGCCTCTATTTTTTACCTGTTATATCTTTTGGAATAATTCCCATTTTGGAACTAATTCTCAAACCGAAAAAGACACAAATTCATCCAAGTCACCCATTTTTAAATGATATGGTGACTATTCTTATTGTGCCTTTTCAGCTATTTCTTACTTATAAATTCTTAGTTCTCATAAATACAGAAACATTAGCTACTTACGAAACGATTGGTGCCGTAAGTACCATGGGAATTTTATGCGGTGTGTATGGAATAAATGTCGCTCATGACTTAGGACATCGAGCACAAAAATGGAAGCAACAAGCTGCTCAAGTTCTGTTACTTTCATCGATGTATATGCATTTTTTTATTGAACACAACCGCGGTCATCATAAGCGTGTAGGAACCTTGGAAGACCCCGCTACAGCTAGAAAACATGAAACTATTTATGCCTTTTGGATTCGCTGCATCAAAGAAAGTTTTGTCTCTGCATTTAAATTAGAGAAAGAGCGACTGCATAGAAGTGATAAACATTGGTTTACCATCCACAATCTGTTTCTAAGGTTTCTCGCTCTTGAGATCCTTTTGGCCGTGGTAATCATGCTAACTTTTTCGTTTTATACCTTACTCCTATTTTTAGCCAGTGCAGCTATCGGAATTTTACTTCTAGAGTCTATCAACTATGTAGAACACTATGGCTTATTTCGAAATAAGCTAGCTACTGGAGCGTACGAACGGGTAAACGAAACACATTCATGGAATTCTGATCATGTTTTAGGCATGTATTTACTCTTTGAGCTCACTCGCCACTCCCATCATCATGAAAACTCTCTTACTAACTACCAAGATCTAGAGTCGATGGAGAAATCCTTGCAATTACCTACTGGTTATCCCGGCATGATAATTTTAGCACTAATACCGCCTTTGTACTTTAAAGCCATTCATAAGCGAATGAATTAACCATTCATTTTCTTTCTTTTTACTAAGAAAGGAATTAATGCGTGCTCTACTCCTTTTGAAGTATCTGCTTCTACATAATCGATTTTGTATTGACTCATTTTTAACCGAAGATTTCGAGTGTATTCTTCAATGGAAGCCACATATTGTTCTCTCACCTCATTCGGCTGTAGCTTTAGTAATTCGCCAGTTTCAGCGTCTTCAAACGTTAGCGGTGCCGATGGGAAATCAAAGTAGTACTCGCTTGGTTTGTGTATGGTATGAAAAACAATTACTTCGTGCTTGTTGTGCTTTAGATGCTTAATTGCATCCAACAAATTGGTTAGATCTCTTCCCTCTTCAAAAAAGTCTGTAAATAATACAATCATAGACCTTCGGTGCATCTGACGAGCTATGTCGTGCAATGCTGCTGCAATGTCGGTAGTTTTATTTGAAGAGTTGTATGTTAGATAGGGCTCCAATTTAAAGAGTAACTCTTTGTAATGTCGCGATGATGATGCGAGTTTAGTATACTCTTTAATTTCAGAATCAAAGAAGCAAATACCTGATGCATCTCTTTGTTTTTTAAGCAATTGCAAGAAAACTGCACTGGTCCAAATAGAATACTGCAGCTTCGATAAACAATCTTTATCTTCTATTTGCATGGATGAGGAAACATCTATAAGAATTTGACACCTTAAGTTGGTTTCTTCCTCAAATCTTTTTACATAAAGCTTATCAGTTCTACCATACAATTTCCAATCAATATTTTTAGTGGACTCGCCCGAATTATATTGTCTATGCTCGGCAAATTCAACCGAAAAGCCATGAAAAGGGCTTTTGTGATACCCTGTAATAAAACCTTCAACTGCCTTTTTTGCAAGGAGTTCTAGGTTTCCGGTGTGTACTATGTCTTCCTTTTTAATTTGCATAAAAAAAGCGGTAATCCTCTAACGAGAACTACCGCTCAATATTACAAATACTATTGTTCTTACGCTAATTGAGCTTCCAATTTAGAAACAAGGCTCGTTTTTGGAACTGCTCCAACCACTTTATCAACTGCTTCACCACCTTTAAATACTAATAAAGTTGGGATGCTTCTGATACCATATTTCATTGGTATTGCTGGATTATTATCCACATTCATTTTGCCAATTTTTATTTTTCCATCATATTCTGATGCTAATTCTTCAACGATTGGTCCAATCATTCTACAAGGTCCACACCATTCTGCCCAAAAATCGACTAAAACAGGTGTATCACTCTTCAATACTTCTTCTTCAAAATTTGAATCTGTAAATTCTAATGCCATAATATTTTCTTTATTTCTTAATACGAAGGTAAGTTCAATGCCTTACTTTATCTATAACCATTTCTAATAGAGATATAAACATTTAATTGGTTTTTAGCTCTATTCTAAACTTGGTGCCTTTGCCTAATTCCGACGACTTCACATAGATTTTCCCATTGTGATAGTTCTCTATTATCCGTTTTACTAAAGACAATCCAAGACCCCAACCCCTCTTTTTTGAAGTAAAGCCAGGCTTAAAGATCGTTTTGAATTTATTTGAAGTGATTCCTTTGCCGGTATCTGCCACATCAATAAAAACTTTACGGTCACCTTTAGATAAACTAAAGGTTATGCTTCCTTCGCCATCCATCGCATCCACCGCATTCTTACATAAGTTTTCGATAACCCAAGCAAAGAGTGGTCGATTTACATTCACAGACACATCTGTAAAATCATTAATGGTT
>CBDUEX010000260.1:0-3670 GCA_965366305.1 uncultured Bacteroidia bacterium
AGGCACATACGATGACACCCCAAATACGTGGGCTGGTAAAGAACTAGATTATTTAAGAACTGTTGCTTATCAAACCAACGAGTACGCTCAAAAAGTAAAATCGGCAGCAGAAAGTGCTTCAAATCTATCGACTAAATATCCTGATGGAAATAGACTTGCAGATCAACTTAAAATTGTTGCTCAATTAATTGCAGGTGGACTTAAAACCAGAGTATACATTGTTTCTCAAGGTGGTTTTGATACGCATGCAAATCAAGTTGACCCTACAGGTGGAAATGAAACAGGATACCACTCATTTTTATTAGAAACAGTTTCTGATGCAATAGATGCATTTCAAGATGATTTGGAACTTTTAAATGTTGATGAACGCGTAATTGGAATGACATTTAGTGAATTTGGAAGAAGAATAGTTGGAAATGCCAGTAATGGTACAGATCATGGTTCTGCTGCTCCATTGTTCATGTTTGGAACAAAGGTAAAAAGCGGAATTTCGGGAAGCAATCCAATTATTCCTGCCAGTGCAACAGTTAATGATAATATAGCAATGGAAAATGACTTTCGTTCTATTTATTCTACCATTCTACAAAAATGGTTCTGTTTAGATGAGGCAACTGCAGATAGTGTATTAATGCACGATTTTGAATCCATGGATCTTCTTGAAGATGCGTGCGATACAAGTTCAATCACAAAAGATAAACGAGCGAAAGCCGGTGATGCATATATAACCAATTACCCGAATCCTTTTGGCAGTTCAACCACTATCAGCTATCATTCTGAAGGCGGCATGGTGAATATTGAAATTATTAATGTTCAAGGGAAAGTAATAGAAACGTTGGTAAGTGCTGACATCCCTAAAGGAAGTCATACCATCGAGTTTAATGCATTTGGCTTACCTGCTGGAACGTACTATTGTAAATACCAAAATGGTTTTACAACCCAAACAAGAAGCTTACTTAAGGTTCGATAAACTCGGACCTTTTATTTCCAAATTTATAACCAATACCCAAGTTAAAAATAAAGGGTGATGGTACAAATATTTCTTGCGATTGGAAAGGTATAGAAATACCTGTTTGAATTAGGAATTGAACCTTTTTACCAAAGCTAAGCGATACAATAGGTTCTGCAAAACCTCTGTAGTAAGAAGTGTCAACTCCTCGGTCTGAATAATTAAATGCAACACCTGTTGCTCGCGTTGAAACGGAAAGTTTGAAAGTTTCATTCAAGTTTTTTATGGAAATAGAAGGTTGAGCAAAAAGTTTATAATAATTCGATAATCCTTCAGGACTGGAATGAAACACTGGACCACCTCCTACATTAAATTCAAATACATTACTTGCGGTAAACTTGTTGTAATATCCTATAACCGCATTTGCCTCTATTGCAGTAACTCCAGGCTCTGTGGTATTCCAAACAGTTACTTCGGCAGTATGAAGAGCATTCGCTACTAAGCCAATGTTAAGGTTGTCATTTACAGCATAACCCGCTTGAATATTGGTAGAGTATAGCCCTTGGCGGTATTTTACAGACCCCTCTCCTTCCTCTTCATTTTCAAAAACCATGGCGGCATTTGGAATATATACGGGAGCACATGACTCCATAAATATTATAAAAACTGAGATAAAAACTAATGCAATCGTAGACCACTTCATGAAACGAATATACATTTAATCGAAGATTTAAAATGGAGAAATAAAATCTCCAAATGCATCTGCTATTTTATCTTTTTCAGACAAAATAGGTTCATCTATTCCCCAATCGATGTTCAATTTTGGAGAATTCCATCGAATACATCCTTCAGAAGCTTGATTATAATATTGGGTGCATTTGTATACAAAAATGGTATCATCTTCAAGCGTTAAGAATCCGTGTGCGAATCCTGGAGGAACCCAAAGCATCAAGTTATTTTCTTCATTCAATTCAATTTTAAATGACTTACCGTACGTCTTAGATTCTTTTCTAATATCCACTACAACGTCAATAACAGCACCGCTTAGCACTCGAACTAGCTTACCTTGTTCGTAGGGTGGTTTTTGAAAATGTAGCCCACGTAAAATGTTCTTTTTACTCATTGATTGGTTGTCTTGAATAAATTCTAAATCTACCCCATGCTCACCCAAAACATCTTTTCTAAAACTTTCGAAAAAATAGCCCCTGTGATCACCAAAAACTTGAGGTTCTATCACCAATAAATCTGCTATGCCTGTTTGTATTACTTTCACAATTCTTTGCAATTGTATAAAAACTTCCCAATTTGTGAAAAATTAGTTTATTCCTTATTCCTAAAATCCCTCTGAATTTAACGTTATTTGGGGTCTCAAATTAAATGACCTAGATGACCGAACCGCAATACTTACACTCACTCAATAAAGAACAAAAAGCTGCAGTATTGCAAACTGAGGGTCCTGTAATGATAATTGCAGGTGCTGGTTCTGGAAAAACACGTGTTTTAACTTATCGAATAGCACACTTAGTGGCATCTGGTGTGGATTCATTTAACATCTTAGCTCTGACCTTTACCAACAAAGCAAGTAAAGAAATGCGTGCTAGAATTGAATCTGTGGTAGGATCAGAGGCTCGTAATATCTGGATGGGAACCTTTCATTCTGTCTTTGCCAAAATTTTAAGAATTGAGGCGGAGAAAATTGGTTATCCAAGTAACTTTACAATTTATGATTCTGACGACAGTAAGAGTTTAATTAAAACAATTGTAAAAGAATTTAATCTTGACGATAAGGTGTATAAGCCCAACTATGTGCTTTCCCGAATTAGCAATGCTAAAAACAACCTTATTCAAGCTCATGTATATAAAAAATCGAATGAACTCTTAGCTTTTGATGACACCACGGGAAGAGGTAAAATACATGAAATTTATACCGAATATGCCAAACGCTGCTTCAAAGCTGGGGCGATGGATTTTGATGATTTATTGCTCAACACGTTTAAATTACTGAATAATTTTCCGGAAGCTCTAAACAAATACCAACACAAGTTTAAATACATCATGGTTGATGAGTATCAAGATACCAATCATTGCCAATACATGATTATCAAAAAACTGGCAAGTGTATTTGAAAACATATGTGTTGTAGGAGATGATGCTCAAAGCATTTATTCCTTCCGTGGTGCAACTATTAAAAATATTCTCAATTTCGAAAATGACTACCCAGACTTAAAAGTATACAAGCTAGAACAAAATTATCGGTCATCTGAAACAATTGTTAATGCAGCTAACAGTGTTATTGCAAAGAATAAGGATCAACTCGAGAAGAAAGTTTGGACAGAGAATCAGACTGGCAATAAAATTAAAGTCTTTCGTGCAGTAACCGATAACGAAGAAGGAAAAATTATTGCTCAAAACATCTTTGAAACTAAGATGAATGAGCAAAAGAACAACAGTGATTATGCCATTTTATACCGCACCAATTCACAATCAAGAAGCTTAGAGGAAGCTCTTCGCAAGCTCAATATTCCCTATAGAATATATGGAGGTATGAGCTTCTATCAACGAAGAGAAGTAAAGGATTTAATCGCCTATCTCCGATTAGTAATTAATCACAACGATGAAGAAGCTCTAAAGAGAGTAATTAACTATCCAGCACGTGGAATTGGTAAAACATCTATGGAACGAGTCTTGGTGCTCGCTTCAGAAACAGACCAAACCATGTGGGAG
>CBDUEX010000261.1:0-3658 GCA_965366305.1 uncultured Bacteroidia bacterium
ATAATTTACATCTGAGGCAAATATGCCCGAGTCTTTTGTTAAACCAATCGTATTCCCATCTACCTTATTTAAAGTAAATGATCTAGAATAAGAACCGTTGTGAATTTCATCGATGGTGACTTCCAGCGAATCGAAATAAAGTGAATCCGAAATATGGCTAAACGACAACGCCCCTCTTTTCTCATCTAAATAAGCACGTTGCACTCGAATATATTGTTTGGCATCGGTTGGATTTAGTGCTGCATAAATCACAGCAATCTCCTTCCAATCTGCAGATACTTCTAATTCGTTGTCACACGAAGTTAATCCCATCCCTAAAAAGAGCACACCCATCAATAACCAAATCGTTTTTTGCATAATTTTAAATTAGCTTTGCAAACTTTACAAATAAAATGAGAATTATATCATTTGCTATCATAATTAGTTTGTCACTTTTAACAAAAGGCCAAAACGTGTTCACTAAATTTCAGGATACGGTGTTGTATGACAACTTTTCGAGCAATCAATACAATTTCCCCCAAAAGTATAACGCATTAGAACTCTTTATTGTTGAAAACGATCAATATCGCTTAAAACGAATAAACGACGACTCTTATTCCATTTCTTATGCCAAGTTAGACAACGACATTTCATCATTTGAAATAAGAGCAAATATGATGCTCGTTAAAACCAAGAACAAGCAAGCTTCAGGAGGTCTAGTACTGCATGGTCAAAGTGTGGGAAATGGGGCTATTGTGTTTGAAATTAATGGCAAAAAACGCTTTAAAATTAGCAAGTTGTTTGACAACCAATTGAGATACCTTAGCGGCACTCCGAAAGAAGAAGGTTGGGTAAAATCATCGGCTATAAACAAAAAAGGCAAGAATGAAATTCGTGTCGTTACTGAAGGTGGCTATTACGACCTTTACATCAACAACAAGCATGTTTATACAGCCTATGACAATCAGTTTATTGAAGGTAAGGTTGGGTTTTACGTAAATGCATCTTCTGAACTCTTGGCGTATGACATCTTAATTAAAAAGAAAAAGAAAGGAATGCTTGCTCAAGAAATAGGCGGCTCTGACAGTACTGGTGGCGGAACAATTTCAGACCCTTCGTTTCAAGAAGTAATTGTGTTGTTTAAAGCAAAAATTGATGAACAACAAGTTGAGATTGCAGGTTTACAAAAAGAAATTGATAAGTGTAGATCGATGTTAAATTATGACACTACCCTTGTTACAAAGTCGCTAGAATATCAAACCAATAACAAAATATTAACCCATAAGTTGGACTCAACATCTTCTGAATTAAGGAAAGCACAAAAAAGACTTGTATATTTAGAATCTGTTAAGGAGGATATTGAAAAAGGAAGCAATGGCGATTTAGTCTTGAATCTAACAACCATCCTTGCAGAGCTTAAAAAGGAGAATAAAGATTTGAAGAAAGCATCGGCAGAATTGAAAACAGATAACGCTGGTCTTAAGAAAGACAATGAAGTATTACTTCGTGAGATTGACCGACTAAAATACATGTTAAATATTAGAGAGTAGCATTATGAGTACTGCCAAAAAATCCATTAAAAAAGTAACAACACATCAGTTACAAGAAATGAAATCGCGTGGAGAAAAAATCTCTATGCTTACCGCTTATGATTTTTCGTATGCTCAAATTATTGATGATGCTGGTATCGATGTAATTTTAGTAGGTGATTCTGCTTCTAATGTAATGGCAGGACACGATTCTACATTGCCAATTACGTTGGACCAAATGATCTATCACGCTCAATCTGTTATTCGTGCAATTGATAGAGCCTTAGTTGTAGTTGACCTTCCTTTTGGTAGTTATCAAGGCAATAGTAGTGAGGCATTACGAAGTGCCATTCGAATTATGAAAGAAAGTGGTGCTCACTCGGTAAAACTCGAAGGAGGATCTGAGGTAATTGAATCCGTTAAAAGAATCCTATCTGCCGGAATACCAATAATGGGTCACTTAGGTTTAACGCCTCAAAGTATCTATAAATTTGGTACCTACACGGTAAGAGCCAAGGAAAAAGAAGAAGCAGATAAACTAAAACAAGACGCCTTGCTTTTAGAAGAAGCAGGTTGTTTTGCGTTGGTTTTGGAGAAGATTCCTGCAAAACTGGCTAAGGAAGTTGCCAAGTCTGTTAGCATTCCAGTTATTGGCATTGGAGCTGGAAACGATGTAGATGGTCAAGTGCTTGTATTGCACGACATGCTAGGTGTAACCAAAGAATTTTCACCTCGTTTTTTACGAAGATATCTGAATTTATACGATGAAATTAAAGGGGCAGTAGGACAATACATTTCTGATGTAAAGTCGAAAGACTTCCCGAATGAGAAAGAGCAGTATTAAAGCTCTTCTATAGTAGCACTTAATCCTTTTCTACAAAGTGCCTCACAAATTGGTTTTAACGAAAGCGTTGATCCGTTCTTCACCTTGCATTTGCCTCTGTAATGTACAATAAGCGAACATTGTTCTGCTTGTTCAGCAGTATGCTTGCAATACTTCATTAGGCAATTAATTACATGGTCGAAAGAATTAACCTCATCGTTGTGTAAAACAAGGGCAGCACCGGAATCTACATTCTCTAATACTGCAACTTCTTCTAGTTCTTCTGTTTTAGTGTTCCAAATCATCATTGTTTAGGGGTAAATAAATTTGCTTTACTTTCTTCTCCGTTTAGTAGTCTGAAAATATTCTTTTTATGTGTGAGAATAACCAAAATCGATGCTGCAATGCCAAAGGCTATGAGCAAAGGTTCGTCTCTTTTAAACACAAATATGGTTAGTATTGGAAATGCTATTGTAGCTAAAATCGAGCTAAGTGAAACATATTTAGTTAGTAATAAAACCACAACAAACAGTGCTAAGCATGCTAAAGCCAGGATGTAGTGGATCCCAATTAACATCCCAAACAAGGTTGCGATTCCTTTCCCTCCTTTAAAATGTTCAAATATTGGAAATATGTGACCAACTACGGCCAATAGTCCAAATAGCAATTGAAGATTTATAAATTGTTCTGTTCCGTGTTCAACAAATCCTAAGTAATGAACAAGGCTAGCTGCAGTAACACCTTTTATAATATCTAGAAATAATACGATGAAACCGATTTCTTTACCCAACACTCTAAAGGTATTGGTGGCACCTGCGTTTCCACTGCCATGATCACGCACATCAATGCCATTGTATGCTCTGCCCACCCAAACACTGCTGGGTATAGAACCTAACAAATAGCTAAGAATAGCCAATGATATAATGAATATAATTTCCACTGTAGTATTACAATATTAACGTGAATACTGTATATAGTTTTGCACAAAATCTGTGCCGCATAGTTATTTTATTAATAAAGCGTCACCATAACAAAGGAAATTATATCCCTCCTTAATGGCAGTTTCGTATACCTCCATTGCTAGCTTGTGGTCGTCTAAGTACGCAGAAGTCAACATCATTAACGTAGATTGAGGTTCATGAAAATTGGTTAAATAGCAATTGGCAATTCTTGGCTCGTATGGAGGATAGATGTACTTATCTGTCCAATTGTCATCTGGGTTTAATTTCCCAAATGCAGAAACAGAACTCTCTAAAGCACGCATTACACTAGATCCAACTGCACAAACACGTTTCTTATTTGCTTTGGCTTCATTTACAATATCGGC
>CBDUEX010000262.1:0-3646 GCA_965366305.1 uncultured Bacteroidia bacterium
GTTGCTGATTTTCAACCTTTATAGAGTCTGCTCCAGCTACCTTTGTTCTTATTTGTGCTACTTTTTCGGATGTTGGATCTTGAATAACCCACTGGTACTTTAAAGATGATTGTCCATTGATTTCAAAATCTACCCCTGGATAAACATTTTCATAAACTACTTCGCTGGAAGGATGAATTTTACTGGCCCATTTCTCAGAATTTGAACCTAAAAAGTAGTTGTAATAATGCGATTGATAATGCCTAGAA
This sequence comes from uncultured Bacteroidia bacterium, assembly GCA_965366305.1. Taxonomy (GTDB): domain Bacteria; phylum Bacteroidota; class Bacteroidia; order NS11-12g; family UBA9320; genus UBA9320. The sequence goes on from CBDUEX010000262.1 coordinate 249, forward strand.
GTTGTTTTTGGAGCATACTGAACTCCCTCAAATGAGATACGAATGGCATGTCTTGCAGGTATTTCCTTTGAAATAGTTGCCGGATGATCGTGTTTCCATTGTTGAATTCGATGATAAGCTATAGGATCTACTAAATCATAAAGAATGCTTCCTCCTTCTAAAAAAAGATGACCGTATGGTATAGCTGCTCGATACTTTGCAAGTGGGTGAAACTGCCCTTTGTTTTCAATAAACTCGTACTGGGGGCGATCTTCCTTTTGGGCTATTTGTTGCGACCAACTGTTCCAGCTAATCGTAAACAACACTAAGAAAAAGAAACCCTTTTTTATCATTGAGAAACAAAAATACACGTACTGTAATATAAAAGACTATTTCGGAAGCTAATAAGTTGCTTCATTTAAACTGAAATAACCCAATTCAGACAATGGGAAAATTTATATTTGCACCCACAATTTTTATAATGGAGCTAAACGAGCAACAAATTCAACGAAGACAAGCCTTAGATAAGCTGAGGGAATTAGGAATTAACCCTTATCCAGCAGATGTATATGCTAAGGATTTTTCAAGTACAGAAATTCTAGAACAATTTGACAGTGAGCCAGATAAGTTCAAGAAAATCTCTTTTGCTGGAAGATTGATGCGAAGAAGAATAATGGGGAAAGCTAGTTTTGGTGAGCTCCAAGATGAGCAAGGCAGCATTCAAGCATATTTCAATCGAGATGAAGTTTGTCCGGGTGAGGATAAGACATTATACAACGAAGTATTTAAAAAACTGTTGGATTTAGGAGATATAATTGGAGTTGTTGGTCACGTTTTTAAAACTCAAACTGGAGAAATATCCATTCATGTAAGTGAGTTTACAGTACTTTCTAAATCATTAAATCCATTACCAATGCCAAAGGAAGTAGATGGTAAAATTTATGATGCCTTTACCGACCCTGAACAGCGATACCGTAAGCGTTATGTTGACTTAATTGTAAACAGAAAAGTTCGTGACACCTTTATTAAACGAACTAAAGCGGTTGCGTCTATGCGTAACTTTTTAAACGATAAAGGATACTTAGAAGTGGAAACACCCATTCTTCAAGCTATACCAGGAGGAGCTGCTGCTCGTCCGTTTGTTACACATCACAATGCCTTAGACATTCCGCTTTACCTCAGAATTGCAAACGAATTATATCTAAAACGATTAATTGTAGGTGGTTTTGAAGGGGTATACGAATTTGCTAAAGATTTTAGAAACGAAGGAATGGACAAAACTCATAACCCAGAGTTTAGTCAGATGGAACTATATGTTGCCTATAAAGATTATCAGTGGATGATGGATACAACAGAGCAAATGTTTAAGAAGATTGCTCTTGATGTTAATGGGAAAACAGACGTTGTATTTGGAGAGCATACCATCGACTTTGGAAAACCTTTTGAACGCCTTACCTTATTTGGTGCGATAGAAAAATATACCGGTGTAGATGTTAGTCAAATGTCGGAAGATGAACTACGAAAAACCGCTAAAGAATTTGGTGCTGAAGTAGATGATAGCATGGGTAAAGGGAAGCTAATCGACGAGATTTTTGGAGAAAAAGTAGAGCACTTACTAATCCAACCTACCTTTATAATGGACTACCCTGTTAGTATGAGTCCATTGACTAAAAAACACAGAGATAACCCAGAGCTTACCGAACGTTTCGAACTGATAGTCAACGGCAAAGAAATAGCAAACTGCTACAGTGAGTTAAATGACCCGATTGATCAACGCGAGCGTTTTGAAGAACAAATTAAGCTGATGGAACGAGGCGATGACGAGGCAATGTTCATCGATCAAGATTTCTTAACCGCTTTGGAATATGGAATGCCGCCAACTGCAGGAATTGGAATTGGTATTGATCGACTTGTAATGCTTCTCACGAATAACGAAAGCATCCAAGAAGTGCTCTTCTTCCCGCAAATGCGACCAGAAAAGAAAGCTGAAAAAGTAGTTGAGCTTACGGATAATGAAAAAGCAATTAAAGACCTTTTGTCTCAAAACGACGGTTCGCTAGAAATAGGAGATTTAAAATCTCGCCTTGAAATGAGCGGCAAACAATGGGATGTTTCACTCAAGGGACTTGCTAAGCATGGTATTACCCAAGTGAGTAAAGTTGATGACGTTGTGACTGTGGCATTGAAGTAATTTCAATTTTTAATCTTGCTCTTTTTACATTATGAAATAATTCCTTACCATTGAATATGCAAACCAAAGCAGAAATTTGCGAAGGACTTACAACGACATTAAATCTTGTTGCAACTGAAATAGCGGCAATTTCTAATCATGACTTTACGGCTAAACCCCATCCAGAAACATGGAGTATTGCCGAGGAATTTGATCATATCCTTAAAGCAAATTCTACCGTATCATCTGCACTAAAACGTAAGCCATTTTTACTAAAATGGAAATTCGGAAAACCAAATAGAGCACTACGCAGCTATACTGAAGTTCAAGACAGATACAATCAAAAATTAGTTGATGTTAAAGGTGTCCCAGCTCCTGCTGCTTTCAGAAGCAAAGAAGGTCAAGAATTTCACAAGTCAAACATGTTAAGTCACTGGAATTCTACTACTAACAAGTTAAATTTACGCATTACGAAATGGAGTGATCGCAACTTAAATCGCACACTACTTCCACATCCGCTGCTTGGTAAAATGATGGTAAGAGAAATCTTATTCTTTACAAATTTTCACACGTTGCACCACCTTCAAAGTATTCAACGAAAGCTCGCTAGCTTAAATCAAGCTTCTTAATTATTCTATTAGTTGCCCCAACCTGTTTGGCAACATACTCTTGAGCAAGATCTGCAGATTTTTGAAGCTGAACTTCGTCTGAAAGTAATCCAGTAATATTCTTAATCCATTCGTTGCCATCTTGAATCTTTGTTGCAAACCCCGCATCTATAAAATCTTGAGCTTCTGGAAACTTATCCGTTCTAGGCCCAAAATAAATTTGATTGCCCCAAACTGCAGGTTCTAAAATATTATGTAGGGCTCCTGAAAAACCTCCTCCCACTAACGCTACATCCGCATATCGATAGATGGCGGAAAGCATTCCGATGCTGTCGATAATCAACACACTATCATTCTCACCGAAATTTTTCTCTGAGTACATCTTTGCATCATATTTAGAAAAATATGTCTGAATTTCTTGGGAACGTTTGACATCGTGCGGTGCAATAATTACACTTATCCTAGCATCTGATTGAGCTAATAACTGACTCAATAACTCTTCTTCTGGTTTCCATGATGAACCAAGAACTAACAACTTTTTACCTCCTTTAAACAACTCGATTTCGGGGAATAACGTATTGCTATTCTTCAATTGAATTACGCGATCAAATCGTGTGTCGCCAGTTAATTCAATATTCTGC
>CBDUEX010000263.1:0-3637 GCA_965366305.1 uncultured Bacteroidia bacterium
CTGTAACAAAGAGTAAAGAAGAAAGCACAATAATAGATGCTGATGAACCGCTTAATTTCAGTGAAGAAATCATAGAACGAACAATTCAGGTGGAGGTTTTTGGTCAGTCAAAAGAAGTTACTGTTAAACCTCAGGAAACTATCTTGATTGCAACACAAGACGCAGGTTTAGATCCTCCTTATAGTTGTACCGTAGGTGTTTGCACAACATGCAGAGCACGTTTAAAAAGCGGTAAAGCAAGTATGGATGAACGCGAAGGACTTAGTGATGCTGAAATTGACCAAGGTTATATTTTAACCTGTCAAGCACATCCCTTAAGCGATGACGTTGATCTGGTTTTTGAATAAACCTAACTCGCTATTTTTACTTCCCATCCATCAACATATTTCTTGATGGTTAATCCTTTGTCGTAATAGATACCTAAATCATGTTTTGGCACTTTGTAGTCTGAGAAACCGGCTTGAGCCATAAATGTTCTCAAATCTTTTTCAGTAGCAAACAACTCTTCATGATACGTGTGTAATGATGATTGCTCTTGTGTATCTTGAGTTGATTTGTAATTGATTAACATGTTCTTGATTTTATCAAGATAAGCTTCGTCAATATCGATAGGCACAGCAATTGTGATTACCTTTTTTTCGTTTTTGGCCATCCAGAACTGAGACCTACATGAGCTGCTACAAAATTTAGCAGTTTTTCTGTTTGCTAAAAAATCTGAATCGCAGTGTTGGCATCTTAAAGCTGTTGCTTTGTGATTTTGTTGGAACCCCTTTGTGGTTCTATAGAGTGACATCTGTTGTTGCATACGCCAAAGATAGAATCAAGTTACTTAACGTTTATTAACGTTAAAAAAGTGAGGTGAATAAGAAATACTACATTTTACAAATCCCAAACGGATCGACTTCTGCCTACCCTGTGGTTTTTAATGTTTATCCAAAACGCTAAAATGAAATAAATGATGATCGGACTTCCAAACGTAAAAAATGAAACGTAGATAAAATACAACCGAATTTTATTTGAATTGATATTGAACTTTTCACCCAAGTAAGTGCAAACTCCAAAGGCGTACTCTTCTATAAATGCTTTAATTCGATCCATATTAATTTAGTAACAATATTTTCCTACCAATATTGCAATTGAGGCACAGCTTCTTTTGGCAATAGGTTTTATACAAATGTAATAAAGCTTGAGAATTATGTGCTGACTTTGATGGGACCCCAAGTTGATTCCATTGCTTCACAATGTTATTGCTTTCTGAGGGCAAAGTTGTTAGATGCTCTAATGCTTTATCTGCGGTACTTTGCAGTTTCTTTGTTTCATATAAAAAGAGGAATGGAACAATAGAGTTTAAAAACAAATGGTTTAGAAACTGATTTGATAGTTTTTTGCTTTTTGGAGGAGACTCGTTCTTAAAAGTATAATGGGTTAACCAGTAATCGGAAAGCTCAAATGAGAATTTACGTTTAATTTCATGGTGGTCTTTTGAGTTTATAATTATGTTAATCCAATCTGGGGTGTTATAAAACAGTGAAGCAATCTGTGCTAGTTTTATATGGGGTAAATTCATTGGCCTCATTCTTCCAGATTTCAATTGCGTGGAAATAGAACCCAACCCGTATTTTTTATCTAGAAACTGATATTCGGACTGTAAGCTTTGGTAATATGGGTCAAGATTCGATTCATTTAATAAGCCCGAAACTCCAAAAAAAAGAGCTTCTAATTGAAACAACGAGTGGCTGTGTTTTTGAATTAACTCTAAGGGCAATTTTGCGGCAAGCTCTTCAAATGCCAACGTATTAATCGGCATACCAAATGCCCGAACCAACGACACATAAAACACGGTACTCCAGTTGTTCTTTGATTCGTCTAAAAGCAAAGCGAATAGCGAACATCTTGTTTCTATTCTTTCCACAGCCATTCTATCTAACCATTGGTTTAAATCGAAAGAACTGACTTCTTGAATCTGATTGCTGCAGGGAATAAAACTTTTGGCATCTAGGAGGTTTTGATACTTTGCTAAATACCTTTCGTCTAGTCTGTTTGCCAAGCTTAGCGTAGGGATTTTCGTTCCGTCTTGTCTTACAACTTCAGCCGATGCAGAGAAGCAAACGTGCAATACCACGTTATTGTATGCCTCATCCAATTGATGGTTATGAGCAAACCAATCTTTATGGTGAATGTGAATTTCTACGGAACCAAAGAATTCTGTTTTACCTATAATGATGTGAGCATTTTCAAAATCAGGACCGCTGTTCAAATTTAGCGTACCTTGTTTTAAGATTATTAGCGATTCACCATTTAAGGTTTTTAGTTCTTGTTTTTGATAAAGTTGTTGTTCCCAGATAAATTGTAGTAAGTTTTCATTGTAGTCAAAAGTCATATATTAGGTGTAAATTGAAGTTTCATTTGCTAGTTTCTCAGCCTCCTTTCTAGCAGCCTCGGCATAGTCTTTGCCGTTGGATGCGTATATAATCCCTCTCGAAGAGTTGATTAACAACCCGCCATTAGAATTGGCTCCATTTTTACAAACTTCGGTAGCATTTCCCCCTTGAGCACCAACACCTGGTATTAACAAAAAGTGGTTTGGAATAATGGCACGAATTTCTTGAAGAGCTTCGGCTTTTGTAGCACCAATCACAAACATCAAGTTTTCGGGTGTTCCCCATTGTGAAATAGTTTTTAGAACTGTTTTAAAAAGCGGCGGCGAATAGATTTCATTTGTTTGAAAATCGGCACTTCCTGCATTAGAAGTAAGACCTAAAACAATGGTCACCTTGTTGCTAAACTGCAGAAAAGGCTCAACGCTATCACGGCCCATATAGGGGGCTACAGTAACAGAATCAAAATCCATTGTTTCAAAGAAAGCTTTAGCATACATGGTGCTCGTATTTCCAATATCGCCTCGTTTAGCATCGGCTATTGAAAACACATTTGAAGGAAGCATTTCTCTGGTTTTTTCTAAAACAGACCAACCCTCGCTTCCCATGTGTTCATAGAAAGCCGTGTTAATTTTATATGCAACCGCAAAATCTTTAGTGGCTTCAATTATAGACTTATTAAACTCCAAGATACCAGCACTGTTCTTTGGCAAATGGGATGGCAGTTTATTGATGTCTGTATCTAGACCAACACACAAAAAACTCTTTTTAGTTTTAATTTCAGATACTAATTCGGTTACATTCACCCTTCAAAAAAAAGTAAAATAGTGTGTATTTATAGAAATATTTACTTTTACACCTCAAATATGAAAAAGCAATCGGGTATTCTATTAGCTTGTTTGTTCCTCTCTTTAGTAGTTTTTGGTCAGGACAAAGGAAAGTTAAGCGGAAATTTTCAATCTAATTATTCTGTATTTATTAAAGACTCATTAATTGGAGCTACTGAAGCGGCATCACCACAATATGGAAGACAAATCAGCTCGGCAGAAGCTTGGTTGTTTATGAATTACGACATTAAAGGTTTTCATTTTGGGGTAAGGTACGATTTGTATAACAATAGTAATTTACTAAATCCTTCAGGGGCATATACCGGTCAAGGGCTGGGATTTTGGCAAATAAAAAAGAGCATTGGCGATTTGGAGCTAACGGTTGGGTCGTTTTATGATCAATTTGGCTCAGGCATGTTATTTAGAGCCTAT
>CBDUEX010000264.1:0-3636 GCA_965366305.1 uncultured Bacteroidia bacterium
ATTTTATAATCTCACAAATCGACGTTCTTTTGTAGACGATTTACTAAATCGAGGTATCATTTACTTCGAAAAAGAAAGAGATCTTATTGAAGAATTACAAAAATTAACTGCAACAGATATTTGAAACCAATCCTTACCATAGCCATTTGTACCTACAACAGACCCGATCTGCTTCAGATATGTCTATCGCATATAACACCACAACTAAATGATAAAGTTGAGCTGCTTGTTATTGATAATGGAACAACCAAGGTGAAAAATGTGGTTGACCAATTTTCTCCTGTACAGTATGTCTCGGAAGAAAATACAGGCCTTTCCTTTGCCAGAAACAGAGCCATAGCAGAGGCAAAAGGCGAATGGATTTTCTATATTGATGATGATGCAAAAGCTAAAAATGATTTAGTGACCATCGCTCTTGAACACTGCTCTCAAAACCACCTAGTATTTGGTGGAGTCTACCTTCCATGGTATCACTTTGGCAATCCAAAATGGTTTAAAGATAGCTATGCTAGCAACAAACAAAACTTTGCAAAACCAGGAATCCTTCCATCAAACGAACACCTTTCCGGAGGCGTATTAGCTATTCACAAAAAAGTATTTGATCAAATTGGCATGTTTAACACTTCTCTCGGAATGTCTGGAACCACCACAGGATATGGTGAAGAATCTGAACTTCAAGATAGAATGATAAAAGCCAATATAACACGTTACTACGATGACAAATTAATTATTGAACATGTAGTGGCAGCATATAAATTGTCGGTTGACTGGTTCTTACAATCCAATTATAAAAGAGGAGTAGACATGGCAAAATATCAAAAAGGATTTAAGCCTCTAAATGTTTTAAAAGATACCATCCTTCTTATCGCTGTCTTGTGTTTAAACGTTCTTCAATTTACCCCAAAACTGCTTTTCACAAAAGACTACTACAAAGAAAATTGGCAGATCGATGTTCTTAAAAAATTCTATAAAAGGAAAGGATTTATCATGCAAACCATATTCCCAAAAAAGACCTAATTCATTTTTCTTTAACAACTTTCATGTTCCCTCCTTAAATTTGAATTCACTTTGAGCACAAAAAAAGTACTAATTATAACCTATTACTGGCCACCAAGTGGAGGTGCTGGCGTGCAGCGATGGTTAAAAATGAGTAACTATTTACAAAAAAACGGCGTTGAAGTGCATGTGTTGGTTCCTAAACCTGAGAAAGCAAGCTATTTTGTTTCCGATGAAAGCTTAGTTGATGAAATCCATCCCAATATTCGACTTCATAAAACCGACACCATTGAACCTTTTGGCATGTATAAGAAGCTTTTCGGAAAGAAAAATATTCCAGCTGCAGGCTTCTCAAACGTTGACCCTTCCGATTTTAAACAAAAGCTCTCCATATTTATACGCTCAAATCTGTTCATTCCAGACCCACGGAAGTATTGGAAGCAATTTGCAGTTAAAAAGGCTAGTCAGATTATCAAAGAGCATAACATCAACACAATAATTACGTCAAGCCCACCTCATTCTGTACAACTAATTGGTTTAGCTCTAAAGAAAAAATTAGGCGTGCAATGGATCGCAGACTTAAGAGACTTATGGACCGACATCTACTACTACCCTATCTTAAATCACACCAAATTATCAAACTCAATTGATAAGCGATACGAAAAAAAAGTCATTGAAAACGCTGATTTAATTTCAACGGTAAGTCCCAATTTTATTGATACATACAGCACTAAACTCCGAACAAAATCGAAGGATAAATTTATACTAGTTCCAAATGGTTTTGACCCCAAAGATTTTCAGAATTTTAACTATTCTGCTCATAACGAATTTGTAATAACTTACACGGGCACCATTAGTAAAGATTACCCAATACTTCCATTTTTGGATGCACTGGCTCAATTTCAAGCAACTTTCCCTCAAAAAAAGTTTAAGCTTCGTTTTGTTGGGGTAATTTACAACGAACTAATGGCAAAATTAGAGCAACGAGCTCTAATAAATGCCACTGAATTTACAGGCTACGTTTCGCATAAAGAAAGCATTGATTATTTACAAAAATCTGCTGCACTGCTTCTTTTAGGACCTCTGAATAAAAATCAAAATGAAGGTGGAATCCCTGCCAAAGTTTTCGAATACCTCGCTTCAAGTCGGCCGATTGTTTATATCGGAAAACCCGATGGATTTGTTGCCGATATTCTAGAGAAAACAGATGGAGGGCTTACTTTTTCTGAAGATGTACCTTCCATTTTAAAGCATCTAGAAACACTTTATCAAAGCTTTGAAAATGGAAACGAAACCATTTTGCCGAATAGTAAAATTACAAGCTATTCTCGTGAAGAGTTGGCGAAACAATTTATTGCCCACATTAAATAGCTGGCAAACACTAGGTTGCTCTTAAAGTCGTTCTTAATAAATAATATAAATTTGTCACTAGAATTTTGAAACAACACAAAACAATACTCATTCTTGCTCCTCATACCGACGACGGTGAATTTGGCTGCGGTGCAAGCATAAATAAATGGATTGAAGAAGGAAAAGAGGTTTATTATGCCACATTCTCGGCTTGCAAACAATCCGTTCTTCCTCAATTTCCAGAGGATATTTTGATTACTGAAGTGAAAGAAGCAACTTCTACTCTTGGTATCAAATCTGAAAATTTGATTTTATTTGATTACGAGGTAAGAACTTTTAATTATCACCGACAAGCCATTCTAGATGATTTGATAAAGCTTCGTGAAAAAATTAATCCTGATTTGATTTTAATGCCATCTCTAAACGACATTCATCAAGATCATAAAACAATAGCAGAAGAAGGTTTAAGAGCGTTCAAGTTCAAAAGCATATTGTGCTATGAGATGCCATGGAACAATCTCAATTTTAACACTGCTTCTTTTAGCATTCTTGAAAAGCGTCATGTTGATTGCAAGTTACAGGCTCTTAAAAAATACCGATCACAAGCACATCGCCCTTATTCAAAACCTGAATTCATTAATGGACTTGCTATTTCTCGCGGTGTTCAAATTAGTTCTGAATACGCCGAAGTTTTTGAAGTCTTGCGATGGATCATTTAAAGCAAAACATACTAGTTACTGGAGGAGGAGCTCCTGGTGCTCCAGGTATTATTAATGCCTTGAAAACCAATGCCAATCTCACTATTTTTTCCTGCGATAATTCAGAAAAAACAGCAGGCAAATTATTGGCACACGACTATTTTACAGTACCCATGGGAGATGACCCCAACTACATCGAAGCCATAAAAAAGCGTTGTGAGGAGCATCACATATCATCCATATTCCCGATAACCACCAAAGAACTTATTCCGTTAAGCAAAGCAAAAGACCAGTTCCAAAAGCAAGGCATTGACGTTATCGTTAGCAATCACAAAGGCCTTGAAATAGCTAATAATAAAGAGCTGATTTACACGCATTTAAGGCAAAATAATATTCCAGTGCCTGAATTTGCAGCTGTTTCAAATGTGGCAGAGTTTCAAATCGCAGTAAAGCAACTCCACTACCCAAAAAATCCTGTTATTTTTAAACCATGTGTTGGAAATGGTAGTAGAGGATTTAGAATACTAAATTCTGAAGTAGATGAACATGACAAGCTCTTTAACCAAAAACCATCCCACACCTACATATCGCT
>CBDUEX010000265.1:0-3619 GCA_965366305.1 uncultured Bacteroidia bacterium
ATTCTAAATACCAAGGAAAAAAAACCAAAATTTTAGTCATTTTCACAGAGCATAAAGACTTGAAAATGCAAAACGACAAATTGTTTTCTACAGGTAACCATCCGATAGAGGCACTATTACCAATGTTGCACCTAAAAAATGCAGGCTTTGAATTTGATATTGCAACTCCAACAGGAAAACCAGTGGTTTTTGAAATGTGGGCTTTCCCTGAAGAGGATGAACATGTAAAATCAATTTACAACGAACTCAAATCTAGTTTTGAAAAACCAATGAAATTAACGGACTTCATAGACTCCTCATTTGATGACACAGCATCGTATGCTGCAGTGTTTGTTCCAGGTGGTCATGGTGCTATGATTGGTATTCCTGAAGATGAAAACGTAGGTAAGGTATTGCATTGGGCACATCAAAACAATCTGTTTACTATTAGTTTATGTCACGGACCTGGTTCATTTTTAGCCACTACATTAAACGGTCAAGAGTTTATTTACAAAGGCTATAATATGGCGGTATTCCCAGATGCTGTAGACAAGCAAACACCAATGATTGGCTATTTGCCCGGCCAAATGCCATCAGGTTTAAGCGAAAAGTTAAAAGGATTAGGAGCAACTATAGTAAATACTAAATCTGATAACACCGTTTGTGTTGATAGAAAACTAATTACAGGTGCCAGTCCCTTGGCTTCTAATGAACTAGGGAAACTTGCTGCGGAAACTTTACTAAACGAGCTAAACTAAGTAAGACTTTAGCAACGATATAAACAAAAACGGCTTGGGTTTATACTCAAGCCGTTTTTGTTTCGATTTCTTCTAAATCACAATCCCAAATAAGATTGCAACTAAAATGTACCAAGGAGACTTAATCTTAGTTTTAAACAACAACACTCCTACCACCGCAATAATGGCAATTTCCGCATAATTGATTGCGTTGGTGCTTTCCAAATTGGTGAAGTAAAAACTGCCTTCTTCTACCCAGTTTAAGCCTACAGGCAAAAACATTAAATACGCCGCCGCGATTACCAATCCACACGATGCTGCAATTACTCCTGGTAAAGCTTTCACTACTATAGGATGTGTTTTAATCTGCTTCCAAATAGGATATACAAAAAAGATAAGCAATGAGCCGGGCAAGAATATACCAATAGTGCTGCTTAAGCTTCCAAACATTTGAGCGATAATTCCATAACCTTTCATGGCTGTTGCTCCTGTGTAACTCGCTATTGTAAATATGGGCCCAGGGATTGCTTGCACGAGCCCTACTCCATTAATAAATTCTTCTGACGTCATATATCCATTATGATGCACAAATTGCTCTAGCATCATCGGAATGAGCACATTGCCCCCACCAAATACCAAGCTTCCAAATCGGTAACAGTTTTCAAAAAGAAGCACAATGCGATTGGAACTTACCGTAGCCACCACTCCTGCTACCACAAATATGGTAATAAACGCCACCAAGTATCGCCACGGAAACTTAATGGTGATAGGCTGATACTTTTCAACCTTGCCTTTAAAATCGAAGTAGGAAAACAAGCCACCCAACAATAACACAAATGGAAACATCCACGGTGTTTTAATATTTACCAAGGTATCCAGCGGATGCCGCAATAAGGCTACCACTATAAATGCCATGGCAGCAAGCAAGTATCCTTGTCTGTTTTTTACTGCTTTATTCAGCATTTTAATTCCCGCTACCAATACAAAGGCAACTGCCACCGGTTGAACATACCGCAAGTAATTCAACATTACATCTTGGTATACGCCTATGAAGATTGCTACAAACGTGAGCATAATAAATGCGGGAGCTATCCAAACCAAGAGGGTTAGAAATGCTAAAAATGGACCACCAAATTTATAGCCAATGCTGGTAAGTGTTTGTGTAGACGACGGACCCGGAAGCATTTGACACAGCGAATACAATTCGAGTAACTCTTCGTTGCTGAGGTAGTGCTTTTCGTCTACCAATCTTTTTTGATACAGTGCCATGTGCATGTTTGGACCTCCATACGCACTTAGGGCAATGACAAAAACATCTTTCAAAAAAATAAGTCTCTTTATCTTTTTAACGCTAGATGATGTTTTATTTGCCATGAATATGTACAAAAATATAATCTATTTCAATTATTCTTCGCTATTGAGCTTAATCTTAATAACAATTCTGTCGGTAACAGTAGGTTGTTCGGGTGGTAATAAAGAAGAATTGAAACGTCTTACAGAACTCGAAAATAAGTTGATTGCCAATCGCGAGAACTTAAATATTGACATTGAAACATTTGATGTTCGGCTCAAACAAATGGAGAAAGACCTCAACTATTTTAGATACAATGGTGCCGATACCGTTTCGGTAGAATTCAACAATCAGCTTTCAAAGTTTAATGTAATCCGAAAAATATATGCTAAATATACCGCTATGCACGGAGCTTCATTAAAAGCTCAAGCTGAATTGGAAACACAATTAATCAACCTGCGGTTGGATTTAGAAGAAGGAAATATTTCTAAAGATGAGTTTAAAAACTACTTTAGACAAGAAGAAATTGACATCAATGAGCTGCTTGCAAATTCTGAAGAATTAAACAAAGCACTGTATCAAGTAGAACCCGACTTTCGAAGAATAGCTAAATTGGTTACAGAACGTTTAGCACACGAAGAAGCTAAGCTTCCCCAGTAGGGCCAAAGTTCATCGGTGGAAATTGCGGAGCACTTTCTTGTAGCTCAATTTCACCAAACATGTTTTCAAACTTTGCAAGGTTGTCTTGCAATGCCATGTGCAGGCGTTTTGCATGTTGTGGGCTCAACAATATTCTGCTTTTAACTTTCGCTTTAGGAATGCCCGGAAGCATTCGAATAAAGTCAATCACAAACTCCGAATTGGAGTGAGAAATTATTGCTAAATTACTGTATATACCATCTGCAACTTCCTCTGAAAGTTCGATGTCTATTTGATTTCCTTTTTTTTGATCTTCTGCCATCGTTCAAATGTATAAAAAAAAAGAGCGGCTAATAAAATTAGCCGCTCTTATATTTAATTTAATTATTAATTCTAGTTAGACGCCTCCACTTCATTGTCAGACTCAACTTCTTCTCTTGCTGCCTTAAGCAAGTCGAATTCTTCTTGAGAACCAACAACTAAGTTTTCGTACGTTCTGTGTCCTGTACCCGCTGGAATTAAGTGACCAACAATTACATTTTCCTTAAGACCTAACATGTGATCTACTTTACCAGCGATTGCTGCTTCGTTTAACACTTTAGTTGTTTCCTGGAAAGACGCAGCAGACATAAAGCTGTATGTTCCTAACGATGCTTTAGTAATACCCATCAATAACGGTTTAGATGTTGCAGTTACTGCTTCTCTAATCGTAATTGGTTTTAAGTCTTTTCTTCTAAGCGATGAATTTAAATCTCTTAGTTTTCTTAAACTTAATATTTGACCGGCTTTAACATCATTTGAATCTCCTGGCTCTACAACTACACGTTTGTCGTATAAATTGTCATTCTCTTCTTTGAAGTCCAGTTTGTTCACTGCTCTTCCTTCTAAGAATTTAGTATCACCTGGTTCAACAACTGAAACTTTCTGCATCATTTGTTTAATGATAACTTCAATATGCTTGTCGTTGATTTTT